>DATEDD010000072.1:0-2539 GCA_035286565.1 Anaerolineales bacterium | reverse complement strand
AACCTCGATGTAGTGGACGATCACGGCAATCCGCTCGGCAAACTGGTGGAAATTTTGGAAACAGGCGCGAATGACGTCTACATCGTTCGGAATGAATCTGGGAAAGAGATTCTTTTGCCAGCCATCCCCTCGGTCGTCCTTAACGTGGATATGGAATCCCGTTTAATAAAAGTTCACCTGCTCGACGGTTTGTAATGCGAAATTAATTTCGCGTTACGAGTAATTATGGACGACAAAAAATATTGGATCGGCTTTAATTTAATCAAAGGCATTGGCGCAGTCCGGATGCAGGGACTGGTCGCTTATTTTGGCGAGCTTGAATCTGCCTGGAATGCTGATTCTGATTCATTGGCAGAGGCAGGCCTCGGCGCGAAGTTGATCGAGAGAGTCCTCGCGGCCAGAGAAACTGTCAGCCTGGATAAAATCTGGGAGAAGATCGAGTCGCAGGGAATTAAAATCCTGACATGGGCTGATGAGGAATATCCCGCCCGCCTGAGGGAGATTGACCAGCCTCCCCCGGTTTTATATATTCGCGGCGAATATTTGCCGGATGACCTGTTTGCTGTGGCGATCGTTGGCACACGCAAGGTGACGCCCTACGGCCGGCAAGTGACGGAAGAGATCGCTTCTTTTCTCGGGGCAAATGGCATGACCGTGATCAGCGGACTTGCGCGCGGCGTGGATGCGATCGCTCATCAATCGGCGTTGAAAGCCGGCGGGCGCAGCATAGGCATTTTGGGTTCTGGTGTGGATAAAATCTATCCGCCTGAACATCGGGGGCTGGCTGAACAAATGATGGAACGCGGCGCGATCATCAGTGATTATGCGGTTGGCACACCGCCCGATGCTTCCAATTTTCCGCCGCGCAATCGCATCATTTCTGGTTTATCATTGGCGGTCGTTGTTATTGAAGCAGGTGAGACTAGCGGCGCGTTGATCACGGCCGAATTTGCAGCCGAGCAGGGGCGTGAAATTTTTGCCGTGCCGGGCAGTATTCTTGCTCCGCAGAGCAAAGGCACGAATCGATTAATTCAGAAGGGGGCGCAACCCTTGTTGACTCCCGCCGACCTGATGCAGGCTTTGGATCTGACACGGGTGGGGGCGCAAAAATCTGCGCGAAAGATTTTGCCAGCCGATGAAACCGAAGCGCGTGTGCTGGGTGTGCTGGGCAGTGAACCTCTGCATGTGGACGAAATTCGAGCTCAAGCAGACTTGCCAATTGAAAAAATATCCGCTACCCTTGCGCTGATGGAATTGAAAGGCATGGTGCGGCAGGTGGGCGGCATGAATTACGTTGCCATGCGCGAGGCAGAGTCAGACTATCACGTTTAGGAGATTGATATGGCGGTGGATTTTTCACATACTTATGCAGTGATCATGGCAGGCGGCGGCGGGACGCGTCTCTGGCCTGTTTCCAGAAAAGAAAGACCCAAGCAGTTACTGCCCTTGTTGGGGCAGGAAACTTTATTTCAAAGCACCGTCAGGCGCTTGGAGGTTTTATTTCCACCCGAGCGAATTATCGTTGTGACCGTTGAAGAGCAGGCGCTTGAAATGAAACAGCAGGCGCCCGAAATCCCGCAGGAGAATTATTTGATCGAGCCCGCGCCGCGAGGTACGGCTTCGGCGGTTGGTCTTGCGGCAACGATTTTGCAAAAGCGCGACCCACATGCCTCGATGGCGGTCCTGCCATCGGATCATTTCATCCGCAATGTGGATTTGTTCCATTATCTACTTAAAGCTGCATTCGAAGTTGCTGAGGATGGCTATCTTGTGACGCTGGGTATTACTCCGACGACTCCTTCCACAGCATTTGGATATATTCAACAAGGCAGACCTGTGGATGGCGATTACAAGTATCCCGTTTATACAGTAGTGCGCTTCAAGGAAAAGCCCGACGAGCAGGCCGCACAGCAATTACTCCGCACAGGCGATCATTCATGGAACAGCGGCATGTTTATCTGGCGCGCTGATACGATCCTGGATGAGATCAATAAACTAATGCCGCAGTTGAGCGGTGAGCTAAAAGTGATTGGACAGGCCTGGGGCACCTCCAAACAAAAGGAGGTCTTGAATGAGCGCTGGCAGGCCTTGAAAAATGAAACCGTAGATTATGGCATTATGGAGCAGGCCGAACGTGTGGCAGTTTTGCCCGCCGGCGGTTTGGGGTGGAGCGATGTGGGGTTGTGGTCTTCATTATTTGAAGTGTTGCTGCCCGATATGGATGGAAACATTGCCACCAATTCCAGTTTGCATCTTGCGCATGATACGCATAACACCTTGGTCTATGCGGGTTCAACTGGACGTTTGATCGTCACGATTGGCGTGGATGATATGGTGATCGTGGATACCGGCGATGCTTTGTTGGTGTGCAAATCTGATCAGGCGCAAAAAGTGAAGGAAGTGGTTGAGCATTTAAAGAAACACAGGCAGGAAAAGTATCTGTAAAATTGGTATTTGTAAAATTATGAATAATTGCGTAGAATGTATGCTCTATCCCGTACCCTTACGGGATAGATTTCTGTTACTCTAACAAAGTTCG
>DATEDD010000071.1:0-4936 GCA_035286565.1 Anaerolineales bacterium | reverse complement strand
GTGCGGCGGATATGGGTGATGCCTATAATATTGAACGTGTGCCTGTTGTCAAACGGCAGGCCATGAGCGCGTATGAACCGCGCTCGATCAAAGGCACAGGTGTTACGTATGCGACGACTCCACAAGGCGCAGACCACACTTGCGGACTCACCATCCGCGCGAAGATAGATCACCTCGACCCGAATGCCCAGATCGAAGTCTCGCGCAACGCCCAGTTGAACATCGGCGGATATGACACGATTGGCGCGTGTATCTTTGCAGGCTTCGGTTACGCCGCTACACCTGATGGCGTAGTGAAGCGCTTACTGAAAGCTCGTTATGGTTGGGAAGATCTGCCCGATAATATTTTGCAGGCTTTAGGTAAAGAGACCATCAAAATGGAACGCGAATTCAACAAGCGCGCAGGCTTCACAAAAGAAGATGATCGCCTGCCAAAGTGGATGACCCGTGAAGCTATACCCGAAAACAATTCGGTTTTTGATGTGCCTGAGGAACAACTGGATTCAATTTTTGATTGGGAGTAAGCAGAAGCAAAACTTCCGAAGCGCCAAAGAACGGCGAGACTTCGGAAGTCTGATTTTGAGCCACCGGTCGGCTACGACCCGACGACCTAACGATTACGAATCGTTTGCTCTACCAGCTGAGCTACGGTGGCGTATTGTTAACCAATATGTCATGCTGAGGAGCCGCTTTGCGGCGACGAAGCATCTCTACAATTATCTCAGAGACCCCTCGCTGTCGCTCAGGGTGACATGCTTTGGTATGTTAGCGGGCGGGATTATAAAGGATTACAGATAAACTCGCAAGTTTTTAGCCTTACATGTCGTCTGTTATTCGGCGTCAATCGTCAATCGTCAATCGTCAATTGTCAATCGTCAATCGGAAATCATAAATCGAAAATCAACTATGTTGCGTATTGCCATGCTTTCTTATCATACTTGTCCGCTGGCTACACTTGGCGGTAAAGATACCGGTGGAATGAACGTTTATGTCCGCGATTTGACCTGTGAATTGGGGCGGATGGGTATTCACGTGGATGTATTCACCCGTTCACAGGATGAACATGTTCCGCATGTTGTCCATGAGTTGGGGTTTGGCAACCGTGTGGTGCATGTGCCGGCGGGTCCTGAGGCTCCCAAATCGAAGAGTGAACTGGCAAATTACATCCCTGAGTTTGTGGAGGGGATCAAAAAATTTGCAATTGAAAAGGGCATTACCTACAATGTGATCCACAGCCATTACTGGATGTCTGGTTTGGCGGCGGAGGCGTTGAGCGATGCCTGGGGCGGGACGCCGATTGTGCACATGTTCCATACATTGGGTGAGATGAAGAATCGGGTGGCGCGTTCGGAGGATGAACGCGCGGACGAGGAGCGCCTCAAAGGGGAGAGGCAGGTCCTCCGTCGGGCGGATCGGATCGTCGTCGCCACCATAGCTGAGACGACACAGTTGAGATTTCTTTATCGTGTGGATCAGCGCAAATTGGTTATCATCCCGCCCGGTGTGGATACAAGTCATTTTTATCCAATCCCTGCCGACGAGGCAAAGCAATTCATTGGCTTGAAGCCAGAGAATCGCATGGTGCTTTTTGTGGGGCGGATTGAGCCTTTGAAAGGCGTGGATACTTTAATTCAAGCGATGTCCTGTTTGGATTTGCAAGATATGCATCGTCCTGTTCATCTAGCGATCATTGGTGGCGATGTGAGTGAAAGCCCCGAGGATATGTCCGAGGAGATGAATCGCCTGCAAAAACTATGCGATGATCTTTTAATGGGGGCGATGGTCATCTTTCTAGGCAAGCGCGGACAGGATACCCTGCCTTATTATTATTCCGCCGCCGAGGTGGTTGTGATGCCTTCGTTGTATGAATCTTTTGGCATGGTGGCACTGGAGGCAATGGCCTGCGGCACGCCGGTCATTGCCTCGGAAGTAGGTGGGCTGGGTTATTTAGTGCAGGATGGATTGACCGGTTATACGATTCCAGACAGTGACCCGGAAGCATTGTACGATAAACTTTCCAAACTTTTGGGGAATTCTGGTTTGCGTCATCAAATGGGACGTAATGCCGCAGAATATGCGTTTGATTATGCCTGGGGGAAAATAGCATCTCAAATTGTTGAGGTGTATAACAATGTCTTAAATCGAGAACAGGCAGTTTGAGTTTCAGATTAGGATGAAAAAACCTGATGAGTTTGGACTACATCGGTTTTTTCTACTCCTTCATCTTCACATAGAAAATTTGCGGGCCGTCGTTTTCTGGTGCGCGCATCTCAAAGCGGTCTTTCAATTTGCTGATCATTTTCGAGAGTTGTTTGTGGCCGTAAGTGCGCGGATCGAAACCGGGATCCACTTGATAGAGCGCATTACCCAGGTTTGCCAGAGATGCCCATCCATCCTGTTGTACTGCCATCTCAAAAGCCTGAGTTAAGATCGGCATGGGATCAAGTTCTTCTTTATCATCAACTTTGGCTTTCTTTGTTTTCTGGTTGTTCGTGTTTCTTTGTTGTACAGCCTTCTTTTCAGTTACAAGGTTTTCTGTGTAAACAAAAACATCGCATGCATTTACAAAGGGTTTTGGCGTTTTCTTTTCGCCAATTCCCATCACAAAAATACCAGTCTCACGTATGCGGGTAGCCAAACGAGTGTAATCGCTGTCTGATGAGACCAGACAAAAGCCGTCCACCACGCTTGCGTGCAGGATGTCCATGGCGTCAATGATCATGGCGCTGTCGGTTGCATTCTTGCCGATCGTATAGCGGAATTGTTGAATAGGTTGGAAGGCGTGAAAGTTCAACGTTTCCTTCCATGAATTCATGCTTGTTGTGGTCCAATCGCCATAGATGCGCCGCACAGTCACTTGTCCGTAGCGCCCCGCCTCAACAAGCATTTGGGAGAGCAAGCCAGCCTGGGCATTATCACCATCAATCAGCATGGCGATCTTGTTACGTGCAAGGGATTTGATTTGTTCATCTGTCATGTTGACATTATACCTTTTCAAGAGACATTCGACGCGATGACATTAAAAATTGGATGTAAATAATCGATTCGCAGGATTCGTTCGACGAAAAGCGCATCGACCTGGACCCAATCCTGCTCTGTCAACCCATGCATTTCCTCGGAGGTGAGAACTGTATTATCCAGGTTATGGTTGGTACGGTTATGGCGTCATTGGTTTGATCACACCGATATTCGGAGGTTCCCCGCCGAACAAACCAATGTCTTTGCACGATTGCTGATCGACTCTCAAGAGAATTGCATCGTTTGTTGTGATGTCCACCTGAATGATCGTGTCAACTTTATATTGCGAATCAACCGTCAATTTTAAATTTACTTGATATTGCGCAGGCAGAAGATCCACGCAGCGATTCTTGTCGGGGTGTTCCCGGTCTTCGTCAACAGCGCGGAGCAGGGCGCAGGTATTTGGCAGATCAACTGTCCCGTTATTTTTGATCGTCACATAGGCGTTCGTCACTTCCCCCATGCCATTCCTGATGTCAAAACTTGTGTTACAGCCAAGAATATCAACCATTACAGATTGCAAAGGGCTGGGTGTAAAAGTCTGGGTCGGTGGAACTGGTTCCAAAGTGTTAGCCGGTGATGGAGTTTCAGTATTTGTTGGGTTAATAGGGACGAGTTGAGTTATTGTTGGTAGGGTTGTGATAATAAACGGAGGCAGGAGTACCAGCGGTGTTGCGGTCACAATACTCGGAGTCTGCGAAGGGATGGGCGTCCATACTGGAAAAGGTTGTGGTGGCGAACCCCATGTATCACACGCGGCAAGGATGAATGAGAGTAACAGCCAGGAAATGATCTTCTTCATAAACGCATTATACTCTGGTGAGGCTGGGATTCAAAAGCGAGTCCGCCATTTATTTAATATCCATCCTCCCTTTTTTGTTTAGATGCGCAAAACCCCTTGTCTTTTGTTTTGCTTCCAATTGATCCCAACTTGGTTCAACAAGTATGGATCCATCGGGAAAAATGATCGTCGGCACGCTTCGATAGCCTTTGTTTAGAGTCATGACAAATTGCATCGCCTCTTCATTGCCTTCAAGATTTACATTTAGGTAACCGATTTTGTTGGCTTCAAAAAACGCTTTTGCCCGGCGGCAGTCAGAACAATATTGGGTGGTGTACATTACGATCTGTGATGGGAGCATGTTGTAAAGGCCGCTCAAGGATAACCTCCAGGAATTTATTTAATCGCCAGGCGAATAGAGATATTCGCGTAACAATCTTGACACCATATAATGCAAAGGGCATGTTTTTGGGTCGTTTTATGTTAAAATCAAATCCAGATCGTCCGTCAATACTCAATTCTTAAAGCGTGACGAGATATCAACGTGACTTCCCTACAAGACCCTTTTAGATCGCCTTAATTCTATCAATTGTATCGGCGCCTGAAGGGCTGGTTCGATCGCAGACACGCTGTCTACCGACTTTGCGGTCGACTCCTATTTAGATGCTATCTGACGGGTGCCAAGCTCGCTCCGTACGGATTTATAGACATGAATTCTGATTTGAGCCAAATGAGAATTGATTAGGGTGTGTTTCAAATGAGTTGAAAGAAAGAAGGTCCCGGAGCTTGAATTGAGCCGATTTAGTTGTCTTTCAAAACCTTCGGGACGGTTATGTCTCCTGAAATGAAACACCCCCCAATTGATTAAAACCAAAGCAGGCGCGATCATTGCCTACTCCAAGCATTGGCTGCAGATACCAGCCCAAAGAATTACAAAGTGATACGTGAACTGTGTGAGAGTTTGTAGTGAGATCGCTTACCGCCCTGGATGAGTTCGGGTAGTCTGAAAAGGTGACCAATGTCTAATCTTAAACAGTCCATATTTTGGGTTACCTTGTATCTGGCCGTGATTTTTGTCCTGGCTCAATTTGATTATTCTGATTCCCCGATCATAGATTTTGCAAAATACTTCTATTT
>DATEDD010000070.1:0-2878 GCA_035286565.1 Anaerolineales bacterium | reverse complement strand
ATGCGACATCGCAAAGCGTGTCGCGGTACCATTATCTCTCTGACACCTACTCCGTCATCAACATCGGGGTACAATCCTTCCATGCAAAATAAATTTTTCCCATACATCGCTCTCGCGATTGGCATCAGCGCATTGAGTCTTTCTGCCATGTTCGTGCGCTGGGCAGATGCGCCGGGCGCCATGACCGGATTTTATCGTCTGCTCATCTCCACGCTCCTGCTCACTCCGTTCTTTTTCAAACAACAAAAAAAACTTGCGCCCATTGATGGCAAATATCTTTACTTTCCATTGCTCGGAGGTTTGTTCACGGCCTTTGACTTTGCATTCTGGAATTCATCCCTGAAATTTACAACCGCGGCCAATGCCACCCTGCTTGGCAACACCGCGCCTTTGTGGGTTGCATTGGCTACGGTGCTGATCTTTCGGGAAAAATTAAAAGGCGCGTTTTGGACCGGGTTACTCCTTGCCCTGGCAGGTGCGGCCCTTGTCATGGGAAGCGACTTCCTGATTCATCCCACGCTCGGCCTGGGCGACTTGATGGCCAGCACAGCCGCCATCTTTTATGCAGCCTACCAGCTGATCACCCAGCGCGGACGCAAACATGTTGATCCCTTTCGATATGCGTGGCTGGTAGGCGTCAGCGCAACCCTTGGCATGTTCATTATAAATATTGTGTTGGGCAATTCATTTACAGGTTATTCTACACAAACCTGGTTCATATTTTTTGCGACTGCCATCATCTCGCAAATGATCGGTTATCTTGCCATTACCTACGCCCTCGGACATTTACCGGCCTCGGTCGTCTCACCCACACTCATTGGCCAGCCCATCCTCACAGCCGTGCTTGCAATTCCCCTGCTCGGTGAAATACCCAACACCATTCAATGGATCGGTGGTGCGATTGCATTGGCTGGTATTTATATTGTGAATCAATCTCACAGACAAAATCAGCAGGAAACACCAAACGCTTGAGTAGTATTCACGATAGAACTGAAAAGTGCAAGACGCCATCTCAAATGGAGTCAATTCCCCCTTCAACCTCACAAATTTTAGAAGAAAGAGACCATCATTGAGTGGGCTTCTTCTTTTATCCTTCCTGCTATAATCCCTGTCATGTCCGATCTTTTCGACCATGCCATGCACGAACGCCTGAAAAGTGAAGCGCCGCTTGCCGCACGGATGCGTCCGCGCACCTTGGGTGAATATATCGGGCAGGAACATATCGTCGGCGAGGGCAAACTACTGCGCCGCGCCATCGAAGCAGATAAACTTTTTTCGTCCATCATTTTGTGGGGGCCGCCCGGCACAGGCAAGACTACGCTTGCGCAAATCATCGCCAACACCACCAAGAGTCAATTCACCACCATTTCCGCCATCCTCGCAGGCAAAGCAGACTTGCGAGTCATCATTGACGAATCTCTCGAACGCAGGCGCTTACACAACATCCGCACTATTCTTTTCGTAGACGAAGTCCATCGCTGGAATAAAGCACAACAGGATGCGCTCCTGCCTCACGTCGAAAATGGAACGTTCACGCTTATCGGCGCGACGACCGAGAATCCATATTTTGAAGTCATCAAAGCCTTGATCTCCCGTTCGCGTGTCTTTCAACTCCGCAACTTAAATCAAATTGAGACTGGGATATTAATTGACCGCGCGCTCACAGACAAGGAACGCGGCTACGGAAACAAGCGCATCACACTGGACCTGGATGCCCGCTCCCATTTAATTGAAGTTTCCAGCGGCGACGCGCGCAACGCCCTAAATGCCATCGAGCTGGCAGTGGAGTCAACGTCTCCAGACATTGACGGCGTGATTCACGTCACATTGGATGTGGCACAGGAATCGATTCAACGCCGCGCTGTTTTATATGACAAGGATGGCGACTCGCATTACGATACGATTTCTGCCTTCATCAAATCCGTGCGAGGATCCGATCCGGATGCGGCTTTATACTGGCTCGCAAAAATGATCTACGCGGGCGAAGACCCCAAATTCATCATCCGCCGATTAATTATTCTGGCGGGTGAAGATATCGGGCTTGCAGACCCCATGGGACTTGTCGTCGCATCCGCCGCAGCGCAAGCCTTCGATTTCATTGGCTTACCCGAAGGCGTCTATCCAATCGCAGAAGCCACGCTTTATCTTGCCACTGCGCCCAAATCCAACAGTGCGGGCGCGTATTTTAAAGCGATGAAGAAAATCGAGGAAGAGGGACAAGTCTCTGTACCGCGCCATTTACAGGATGGCAACCGTGACACCGCCGCAACCGGACAGGGCAGGGATTACGTTTATCCGCACGAAGAGGAAGGTCACTTCACGCCGCAGCAATATTTGCCGAAAAGATTGTTGGGAACATATTTCTACAAGCCATCACAAGAAGGATATGAATCACAGGTCACTGCAAGACTGGAAATGTGGCGCGAAGCACAGAGGAAAACCTTGGGCATTGAACGCAGGGAGGATGTCCCTGATATGAGCGAAGAGGAAATCAAAGAAATGAAGAGGAAGATAAAATAATGCCGCTTTTATTGCTGGTTCGTCACGGCGAAAATGACTTTGTCAAAACTGGTAGGATGGCAGGACGACTGCCCGGGGTTCACTTAAATGAACGGGGACAGAAGCAGGCTCAGGCGTTGGGCGAGGCGTTGAAGGATGTCCCGATCAAAGCTGTTTATTCGAGTCCACTTGAGAGGGCAATGGAAACCGCAACACCGATTGCATCCGCGCTTAAGTTGCAAATCATTCTGGAGTCTGCCGTGATGGAAGCAGACATTGGCAAATGGCAGGGAAAATCATTGAAAGTGTTGCGATTAACAAAAGTATGGAAGATCGTGCAGAACTCCCCCTCCCGTTTTCGTTTTCCTGACGGCGAGTC
>DATEDD010000069.1:0-4669 GCA_035286565.1 Anaerolineales bacterium | reverse complement strand
AAGCCTGTTTCAACTGGCGTGGATGAGTCTCCTTCGCACGCTTGATTCAGGCACCATGGGCGGCGACACGGGCAGTTTCTTCTTCCTGTTTATGATGCTTGTTGTCACATTTGGCGGCATATTCGTTGTCAGCGCGTTAATCGGTATTATCAACAACGGACTCGAAGACAAACTTGATGAGTTACGCAAAGGCCGCTCGGCGGTGCTGGAGAATGATCACACCCTCATCCTCGGCTGGACACCGCAGATATTCACCGTCATCTCCGAACTTGCGCTTGCAAATGAAAGCCGTAAGAGCGGCGCAGTTATCGTCGTATTGGCAGACCATGATAAGGTCGAGATGGAAGATGCGATCAATGAACGCGTCCCCAATACAAAGAATACCCGCGTCATTTGCCGCTCGGGGAGTCCCAATGATCTGACCGATCTTGAAATTGCCAGCCCGCATACTGCGCGTTCCATAATTGTGCTTGCTGAAGGTGTTGATCCCGATACGCATGTCATCAAGTCTGTGTTGGCGCTTACCAACAATCCCAACCGCCGCGCAGAGCCGTATCACATCGTTACACAAATTCACGATCCCAAGAACATGGATGTAGTCAAGATGATCGGCACAAAAGACCTCGTGCAGCCCATCCTCACCAACGACCTGATCGCACGTGTGGTTGCGCAGACCTCGCGCCAAAGCGGCCTTTCCCTCGTTTACACCGAGTTGATGAATTTTGGCGGCGATGAAATTTATTTTAAACAGGAACCTGCGCTTTCAGGGAAAACTTTTGGCGATTCGTTGCACGCTTATGAAACATCCACGTTGATGGGTATTCGCAAAGCGGATGGAACCATCGCATTGAGTCCATCCATGGACACTCGCATTCAGTCCGGTGACCAGGTCTTCGTGCTATCTGCTGACGAGGATAAGATCAATCTATCCGGACTTTCCCGCATCCCACTTGACGAAAGTCTGATTCAAATTAGTGGAAAGGCTTCCCGCCCGAAGCCTGAACGGGCGCTTATCCTCGGCTGGAACCGCTCCGGTTCAACCATCATTCGCGAGTTGGATAACTATGTTGCCAAAGGCTCGCAAATCACTATTGTTTCAGATATTGTCAACCTTGAAAAAAAGATCCGTCTTGATAATGGCAAACTTAAAAATCAAAAGATCGCAGTTCGGGAAGGCGATATCCGTGACCGTGCTTTGCTTGAAAAACTTGGAGCATCGGAATACGATCATGTCATCGTTCTGGCATACAGCCATCTCGAGCAACAGGAAGCGGATGCAATTACGCTGATTACGTTGTTACATCTGCGTGACATTGCCGAACGAGATGAAACACCATTCTCCATCATCAGTGAAATGCTGGACTTGCGAAATCGTGAACTCGCCGAAGCCGCCAAAGTGGATGACTTCATTGTCAGCGAACATCTCATAAGTTTAATGATGGCACAACTTTCCGAAAATGCCGAACTCATGGATGTATTTACCGATATCTTTGACCCCGAAGGCGCAGAGATCTATCTCAAGCCGATCAGCGACTATGTGGCAACAGGCCAACCTGTAAATTTCTACACCGTCACCGAAGCCGCTCGCAGACGCGGCGAGACCGCCCTCGGTTATCGCTTAATGAGTGAAAGCCATGACTCAGAGAAAGCCTACGGCGTTCATACCAACCCGAAGAAATCCGAGAGAGTATCTTTTACATCAGAAGATAAAGTGATCGTGATCGCGGAAGGTTAGTGATTAAAAGTGACAGTCACCTTTAAGGTGACTGTCACTTTTAAAATCCCACCACTTCAATTCCATTTTTGATTAAAGTTTCGCGAAGCAACTTTGCATTCTCGGCCGCATGCGGATGATCTCCATGCAGGCATAACGTATCCACGCCTACAATTCTTACCCCAAACAAAATCCCCTCCCTGATTAATTTCAATGCATTGTTAGCGACCACTTCAGGTGACTCGATCACCGCACCCAGTTCACTGCGTGACATTAACGTGCCATCCGGATTGTAGGCCCGGTCAGGGAATCCCTCGTCTGCAACCTTAATCCCTAATGCGAGGCCCGCCTCACACAACCGTGAGCCTGCCAGCCCTACCAGAATTAGTTCCACGCTGAAAGATTTCACTGCCCGCGCGATGGCATCAGCCAACCCGCGATCCTTTGCGGCTTGATTGTATAACGCCCCATGCGGCTTGACATGCGTCAGCGCAACGCCTTCCGCATTTCCAATCCCTGCCAGTGTTTGAATTTGATATAGAACAATCGATTCGACTTCCTGGGCTGAAACATCCATTTCATGCCTGCCAAAGTTCTGCCTGTCATTCCAGCCTGGATGCGCTCCGACGTTCACGCCAAATTGTTTTGCAAGCCGCACCGTAGCCAGCATCACATCCGCATCCCCAGCATGGAATCCGCAGGCGATATTGGCGGATGTGATGTAAGGCATAATAGCTTCATCATTGCCCGCAGATTCACCGAGATCACAATTCAAGTCTATTTTCATAATTCACCAATTATTATGTTACTCTCCCGATGTCCTTCGGGAGGGTGACATTCTTTATTTGTATGGGGTTTTCAAAGAGTTGCAAACTTCACGATATTTTTCTTGCGCTTTTTCCACTGTGGTTTCCTTGAATCTGATTTTACTTACTCCGGCTTCGCATTGTGCCAGCAAGGGCAAATCTGCGCGGATGACGTTTGCAATTTTGGGATAACCGCCTGTTGTGGGAGCATCCGCCATCATCACGATCGGCTGTCCATTCGCCGGGATTTGCACACTGCCGATCGTCATGCCTTCCGAGATCAAATCCGCACTTGCGAGATGTGTGATGTTTTGTGCCGAGGACGGCACAAGGAGCGAAGATGATCCCTGTGCTATCCTCGGCGCAGGTTCCAGCCGGTAACCCATGCGGTCAAACGAATTGCTCAAGGTATATTCACTTCCATAAAAAATTTGAATACCTTCTTCCGTAAATCCATCTTTTTGTGGACCTGAAATCACCTCGATCACGGGTGATTGGCTGTAATTCATATATTTCTCTACAGGAAAACTTCGCGCCGCAAGTTTTCCTAATTCATTCGCAGGTTTTCCAGTTTGCAGAATAGCGCCTGCGCAAATGGCAGAACCCAATCCGCCGCACAGGTAAGTTGACCGAGAGCCTAAAATGGACGGAGTCACAAATCCACCGGCGATTGCAAGGTAAGCCCAATTGCCCCCGCTTATTTTCTTGAGATGCACATGCCAGCCCGCGCGCACAAAGAACGATGTCCATAATGGGAATGTCCAGATATAGTTTACAACTTCAAAGCCTGCGCCAGTGACCGCCAGAACACAATCGCGTTTTGCGCGGAAGACTGCTTCGCCTAAACCGATTTCAATCACTGCGGAATCTGCTGGATTGTTTATTAAGGAATTCGCAACGTGATGCGCAAACCAATCCATGGGGCCTGAGAAAGGTACACCGTAACTCTGCCAGCCACGCCTGCCAGAATCTTGAAAAGTGACCAGTCCTGAAACATCCAACACTTCAAGCATATTCGTTTATTCTGGAGTCACTGGCAGCAAGCTGTCGGATTCCAGAGGTTCCAAAGGAATAAAATTCACCACATCTCCGGCTGAAAAAAGAAAGGGTATGTCACTCGATGGGTCAAATAAAGTAAGCGGAGTCCACCCGATCAAATGCCAGCCGCCGGGTGAGTCAAGCGGATAGATTCCCGTCTGTGAACCAGTGATGGCGACAGTGCCCGCGCGCACCAAGGTCCGCGGGGTTTGCAGGCGCGGCAGGATCAGCCGCTCATCCAGAGTACCCATGTATGGGAAGCCCGGCGTGAAGCCCATCATATATACGCTGTATTCACGTTCACTATGGATGCGGATTACGTCAGCGGAGGAAATGCCCAATGACGACGAAACAGGTTCAAGGTCCGGGCCGGAAGCCCCGCCGTATCTTACCGGTACCTCAAGCCTGCGAGGCGTCCGATGATAGGCATCATCCAACTGAGTCATTCTCTCCCGCACCCAATCTGTGACTTGATCAAAAGTTAAAGTTAATGGATCGTAATGAATCAATAAAGTCGAATATGCAGGGACGGTTTCAAGAATACCTGCGAGGGCGTTGGCTTGTAAGAGTGCGTTGAGGCCGTGCACACGTTGATTGAGCGCGGGGTTGATTTCGTCGCCGAGTTGGAGGAGCACAGCAGAATCACCAAGCGGTTTGAGCATGCTTATATGATTTCAAAAATTGAAATTGATTCGATGTGATAGGTTTGGGGAAAGAGATCGAAGGGAGTCACTTCCGCCAAACGATAGCCCCCGTGGATGAGCCGCGCCGCGTCGCGTGCCAGCGTGGACGGATCGCACGAAACATAAGCGATGATTTGCGGCTTGAGGTTGATGATGGCATCCAAGGCGTGTTTTTCGATTCCCGCGCGGGGAGGGTCAACGATCACGTGGGACAAATTGGCAACACCTGCACTGGCGTGCGGCGCAAGTGTTTGTCCCACGAATGCTGGCAGAATCTCTTCGGCTGTGCCTTCGTATAATTCCACGTTGTCAAATTCATCTAGGTTGAATCCGAAATCTTCACAGGCGGATGGGGATGACTCAATGCCGATGACCTTTGCGTATTTCGACGCCAAAAATTTACTGAATAAACCAGCGCCGCAGTAAAC
>DATEDD010000068.1:0-3656 GCA_035286565.1 Anaerolineales bacterium | reverse complement strand
GTTCAAATTGAGGAACCCGCCACGAGACCTGCCACCAAAACATTCGCACGACAGCAGTTTCCTGCGCATACTTTACCGAATTGGCATGATGAGTCAACATAGCTATGAAGACAAGCCCGATAGCCAAGGCGTTGCGTAGGATACGTCCATTCACATTCATCAAGACAGCAACAATGAATATGGATACACCAACAGAACTCACCAGCGAATAACGTGAAAAGGACGGGAATGCCACATCGCGATTAACCATCGCGATGGGAACCAAACCTGCCACCGCGCTCAGGAATCCCAGAAGTAATGCTTCCTGGGAAAAATAAAATGCCAAAGACTGTTCCTGCCCATCCCTGTTATTTAATTTAATAAGCACAAATAAGACCAGCGCAACCGTTACAATTGCAATGGCACCTCCCCACCATTGAATATAACCTGTCAATTGCGAAAGAGGGATAACCCAGGCAGATAACATGACGTCAAACAAATCCTGAACGACCTGGATCGCCCAATGGAACATCGTCTGTACGGGATAAAGCTTTAGCAGTTCGAATTGAATGTTGACATCTGTTGCACCGCGTTCACTCTCAAAAAAGAAAAGCCGCCACACTAAAAAGAATCCCGGTGTAGCAAGAGACGGATAAGCCCATTGAATTGCTCTTCCTCCCTTTTGAAGATGGGTTCCTCCCAATCGCGAAGAAAGCAAAACCACACACGTCCATCTAAAAAATTCAAAGCCAATATACCATTCCATTTGGCTGAGATACAGCCATCCAAGCAAAATGGACAAGATATGTAATAGCACTTTAATTGCGCGGCTTCCGATTGAAATCGCTTTAAGGGTCAATGCGATCGAGCACAACGCGGCTGCAAGTCCGATGATATGGCTTTGATAATCGATCGCATTTGGTTGAGAAAGAAAGCCGGGATAGATTAAAAACAACAGTGACATCCATGTTGTCGCGGTTCGCCTGCCTGGCCAAAGCATATCCAGGGACCAAAGCAGCGCCAATGCGCCAACTGTTCGAAAAAAATACACACTCAAGTTGTAATAAAGCGGATTTCCACCAAATAGAGCATAGGCCGGGATCATCACCAGAGCCCGCCCGGGCCGGTCCACACTAAAAATTGCATGGAATACATCCGCACCTTCGGCACGCGCGGAAGGCATTAGATACCAATCATCGTAGGAATAGCCGATATGATTGACCAGTGGCAAATATGCCAGAGCTGCAACGATGATCAACGTCAGGACGCTGACCAAACCACTACGATCCTTCATTGCGAATCCTGAAATCATGTTTCGCATCAACGCAAAGCCTTGAAATACAGAATGGCAGAAACATATGAAAAGACTCTAGCCTTTGATGAACCAGTAGGTGCCATAGATATTGAATGCGATGCTAAAAAGCAACAGCAAAATAAAATGCCAGGGTATCTTTTTGTCCATTGCCACAGCCAGAACAGCCATAAGAGGAATTATGACATCGAGAATATATCGGTAGCCGAACTGATGCGCTCCGGTATTATGATATGAAACAAGCAAAATAAAATTGAAGAAAACAGACGCCCAGGCGCCTAGAATCCACCATTTACGTTCATAACGATGAAAGAGGTAAATAAGCGGTGGTGTGACCAAGAATATGCTCATCCCTGTGGCAGATGGCAGAATCGGCCACTGACTCCCCAATTGTATGGCTGGAACGTAAAAGAGCATTGCCTTCAGGTTCCTGATAATATAGTGAGGTGAAAAAATGCCGTATGTTTGCGCGTTTGCCACAATCCCTGGGGCGCCGTGGATTGTGGTATACCCAAAATCGAGAAAGTTCTCGAAGCGCGCGTAATTGTAAATCAACAGACCTGCGATTGCCATCCCGATAGGAATCATTGTCTTTATTGACCAGTCCATTATTTGTTTCCAATTCATTGAACCATGCTCTTCCTTGAAGATTTGCATTGCAATGGCAAATACGAATGGCCAGGTCATGATTCCATTCGGTCGCGCCAAAATGGCAAGGCCGATGCTGATCCCCACCCACCATGGAGACCATGATTTAAGCGCTGCAAATACAGCCAGCGCAAGAAAAGTCACGGTTACAATCTGGCTGACAAACCACGCCCTACCCCGTATTCCCACCCATAAATGTGGATTCCCAAATGCAAAAAGCACAACAAGCACAAGCAGATCGACCCGGGAAAGCCTGATCCATTTACGTCTGGCCAGTTGTTCCAGAATCAAAAAGACAAATACTGCGTTGATCGCACTAAAAAAAATGGAGAGGTCACTCGTATTGATATTCTCGCCGCCAATCAAATAGGCCAGCGGCGTCATCAAGATGGCAGGAAGCGGAGGCATGGGGACATACCATTTTCCCTGATATAAAGTCAGATCATGCGTATGAGGTGGTTTTTCCAGATAAAGATTTCCCCTCAGGAATTCATCTGCAAGCAAATTCCAATACGAATATCTTGACTGGTTTGCCGCGCCCGTCCAGATCAAAAGATGCTCGTACAAGAAAAAAGTAATCAGGAAAATCGCTGCCAGGAGTAAAAAACGATCAACGACAGCAACAACTTTGTTCTCACGAAACAGATCCCTACAGGTTATTCTAAAAAATGTGGTTAATAGTGAGCTTGCAAAACAAAGCCATAATATGAGGCCCCCAGCCCGTATCCCCACTGATTCTAAAAAATTGAACGTACGAATCACAGGAGGAATGATACCCAACACCAACATAAATGTCGCCAACGCCGTAAATGACAGGGTTGCAATCACTAATGATCGCTGATCGGTTATCCATAAAACAAGCCTGTTTTCAATGATAGCCTGCCAGGCGCCTGGCTTAAGGCTCACCCAAATAATTACACTTATGTTTAGTATTAGAAGAAAAGCAAATAACACTCCCATGACAAAGCGCACCCGAGAAAGCCCAAATAAAAACTGATTTCCGGGTTCTGACGGAGAGCGAAGGAAATCAAAAAATATCAAAAGCCCCGGTATGGCAATGATAATGAAGAGCAACTTCACGGACTGTCTTGGTCTTTCAAGAAACATATTGATCATTTAATCCGCCCCATTTTTTGAAATCCAGACCATGGATGTCGATTGAGACTCTATCGCTGCCAATGCCATCTTTAAAGCACGAATCCCATCTTCGAGACTGCAGACCGGTTCTGACTCCCCGCGAACTGTTTCGAGGAAATGACGCGTTTGCGCCGCGAAGAGTTGATTCCGCTCGAAGTCTTTGGGCGGAGAAAAGGATTCAATAACGGGAGGGGGTGCATTTTCCGAGTATGAACCGAAAGAGGCAGGCATTTTGTGGAAGTGCAGGACCCCGTCGGCGTTGTCCCAACGCAAGGTGCCATTGGTTCCGACAATTTCCAGGCGATGCACAGGCGGCCGCTGGACATAGTTTAAATGTACGCCACCCACTGCACCATTGGCAAATTTCAATCCAATCTCAGCAACATCTTCGGCAGTAATTTCAAGCGGGGATACATGTCCATTGAACGACCATAACGCATCGACTTCGCCAACGATAAAGCGCAGGTAATCGAGCGGATGTGTAAGCGTGACGATCACGCCGCCGCCCAGTTCGGCGCGCGCAGCGTAACTCTGGCGGTAATCCTCCCAGGGGTGCCAGTTGGGCAGGTATTCGCCCCAA
>DATEDD010000067.1:0-2101 GCA_035286565.1 Anaerolineales bacterium | reverse complement strand
CGAGAAGTTAAAGGAAAAAGGCGTCTTCTCACTCGATGCACCCGTCTCTGGCGGCGACATTGGCGCAAAGAATGGAACGCTGACTATTATGGTCGGCGGCGAGGCAGAAGCGCTGGAAAAGGTCATGCCTCTTTTTCAGGCTATCGGTAAGACTATTACACACGTCGGGGATGCCGGCGCGGGGCAGGTGGCAAAAGCCGCCAACCAGATCATGGTCGCCGCGCAAATGGTGGCCATGGGCGAGTTGCTGGTCTTCTCGAAGAAAGCGGGCGTAGACCCGCGCAAAGTGGTGGAGGCGATCAAAGCCGGCGCGGCCCAATGCTGGGCGCTGGATATCAAACCACCGCGCTTATTTGATGGCAACCGCAGTCCTGGCTTTAAATCCTTTATGCAATTAAAGGACATGAATATTGTTTTGGATACTGCCAGGGAATACAACGTCCCCATTTCGGCAACAGAAGAAAATACAAAATTCTTTCAAATGATGATCGAACAAGGCATGGGCGAGTTGGATAACTCCGCTGTGGTAGGTGTGATCGAAAAATTGGCAGGCGTGAAAATCGTTTAAAAGTTGGAAGGTTTGAAAGTTGGAAAGTTGCAGATTACAACCTTCAAACCTGTAAACATTCATGCCTTTAGAAATCAACCACACCGTTCCCGATTTCGAATTGCCTGATCTTGAAGGCAGGCTTCATCGTTTAAGTGATTATCGCGGCAAGATCATCATCGTCAACTTTTGGTCTTGTGCATGTCCACATTCGGAGCGAACGGATAAAGCCATCCTTTCGATGTTTGTGCAATGGCGCCTGCACGGTGTGGTGATGCTGTCCATTGCGTCGAACCGGAGCGAGAATTTTCAAGATGTGAAAAATGCCGCTGAGGCCCGCCGCCTGCCAACCGTCCTGCTTGATGCGGATTGTACGGTTGCTGACTTGTTCGAAGCGCAAACCACTCCGCATGTTTTTGTGATGGACCGTGAGGGAATCCTGCGTTATCGCGGCTCTGTGGATGATGTCACGTTTCGCACAAAGATTCCATCGCGCTTCTTTCTGGACGAAGCAGTTGAGTCATTGCTCGAAGGGCATTTGCCAGAGCTGACGGATTCACCTGCCTATGGTTGTACGATTGTGCGTGAAGTTTGATAGAATAAACCTGTGGTTGAGATTAATGAACGCAACGTATTATTAAACAAGATCCATCTCTTCAACGGTTTGATGGATGATCAGTTGACGGGTATTTCAGTAAAACTGGAAGAGCGTGTTTACCCGGCGGATGCCATCATCTTTGAAATTGGCGCAAGGCCTGAAGGGTTTTACTTGATCTACGAGGGCAAGGTGAAGGTAGTTCGTCCGCGTGAACGCGGCGGGGATTTTGTGGCTTGGCTCACGGCGGGAGATTATTTTGGCGAAGAAGCTTTGTTTGAACACCGCAATCGCTCGACAACCGTGATCGCCACTGAAGAGACTGTGATTCTTTTTCTCTCACGCGAGGGATTTGAAGACCTGCTTGAAAAATATGAAAAATTAAGACCGAATTTTCTGATATCCATCAAAAGCCGTAAATTGGCGCGCGCCAGCGTGTTCAAATGGCTGGGTCCTAATGAAGTGATTTTTTTCATTGCACGCAGACATAAGATCAGGTTGGTCCAGGCTTTGGTCGCTCCGTTTTTTTCTCTGGCCATACCCACTGCACTTTTTTCATGGTCATTTCTAGCAGGGGTAACCACGCCCGTGGTACTTGGAGTGATCCTGCTGGTCGGCATCCTGTTATGGGCGCTCTGGCAGGCCATTGATTGGAGCAATGATTATTATATTGTGACCAACCAGCGTGTGGTTTGGGTGGAGCGTGTGATCGGCATCTACGACAGCCGCCAGGAAGTGCCGCTCGCAACGATTCTGTCGGTCAATGTGGAAACGGACTTGATTGGGCGGGCATTCGATTATGGCAATGTGGCGGTGCATACCTTCGTCGGCAATATCCAATTTGATTATATAGATCATCCCAATCAGGCAGCGGATATCATCCGCGAGCATTGGGAACGCACAAAGTCAAAAGGCACACAGGCGCAAAAAGAAGCGATGAAGAATGCCCTGCGCGCCAA
>DATEDD010000066.1:0-7316 GCA_035286565.1 Anaerolineales bacterium | reverse complement strand
GGAGGGCGGTTAACATGGGGGTATTTTACCTGTATTTAATAAAATTACAATTTATGGAGCCCAAAAATTTCCGGTCATTACCAGCAGACAAAGCAATGTGACTGAATCCTCATAATAATCTTCATGCGTATCATAGACTGAATCATAGACGGCATTCAACCAATCCTGCTGGGCGGTATCACTCATGGCAGCGACGCCCATTGGCGCGACAAAGAATGTGGTGAAATAATCGCTGTCTGGCAGAGGTGTGCCATTCAACTCGTATCCTGCGCAAATATTGGCAGGCGCCTTCCCTGCGCTGACTTCGATCCAATGGGAAATTTTTTGGACAATCGAACGGGAAGTTGCATCGTCATAAAGCAACGCATCCAATCCCACACGCCAGGGATCGCGCCCTGCATTGTAGTTATATGCGCCATCCGTTGTACCCTCCAAAAAATCAGGCGGAGCAGGTTGCGGGGTTTGTTCATTAATAACAATGAAATCAGGAAGCAAGCCAGTCTGCGGGCTGTAAATCGTTTGAATAGCTGTGATTACGTTTTGACTTTGCGCGACAACATCATTCCAAACAGGATCATTCGTAGCTTTCCCATAGGAGCGAAAGTTAACCAGCATAAAATCTGAAGAACGCGGAGTATATTGGTTGTGGTCCTCTCCGTTTGCATCCACCCAATCACCAAGCATGGGCAGATGGCTTTCAGGCCCAATGGTTGACTCCAAAATGCCGCCGATCATTTTCTCGGCTTCGGCTTTATAGTTCACACGTCCAGCGCTGCCCCATTGCGCATCTGCCAACAACAAACCAAAGGCAATATCAGCATCGCCGTCAAATGCGCTGTCATTGCCATCTGGGTCGGGCACATTCCAATCCATCAGGCGCGGGTCAACTTCACTGGGATGGGCGCGCGTAAATTCCCATAAGCCATCAAAGATGATTTGCGCGTCGGGGTCATAACCTGCCATGATTGGGACGATTATCATTCCATAACCTTGTCCCTCGGATACGGTTGTCCCTCGCGCCTCTTCACTTTTTCCTAACGCCACACGATACAGCCAAAATCCGACATCCCTTAATCCATCCTCAACAAGATATTCTGATTTCCAGTAATCATAGAACGCGCGCACATCGTTATCAAGTTCCGCCTGTGTGCGATGATTGGGCAGGATGCTGTTTGGCGCATAAGTCACATGCTGTGGAAATGGGCGCGTGATTGCGGTTGCAGGTTCTTCTGTCGGCGTGGAAAATGTCGGGACGGTAGTAACAGCATCAGGTGTCTCACTCGATGCGGGAGCGCAAGCTCCAAGTAAAAAGATCAACAGGAATAGGATTCGCGTTTTCATGTCCCGTTTATATCACCACTCGCAGTAAAATAAGCACATGCCTAAAATTCGTTTGGATGTTTTGCTGATGGAACGCGGATTGGCCGACTCGCGCGCGAAAGCGCAAGCCTTGATTATGGCGAGACAGGTGCGAGTAAACGATCAGATCGCCCTGAAACCTGCCACTGCGATAGACACAAAATCCGCGCTGACAGTTGATTCCGGCCCGCGCTTCGTCTCACGCGGCGGCGAAAAGCTGGATGCGGCGCTGGAGGCT
This sequence comes from Anaerolineales bacterium, assembly GCA_035286565.1. Lineage (GTDB taxonomy): Bacteria > Chloroflexota > Anaerolineae > Anaerolineales > Villigracilaceae > Villigracilis. The sequence goes on along the minus strand of DATEDD010000066.1, from coordinate 5,719 downwards.
TTTGCAATAGACGTTAAAGGTTTGGTGTGCGCAGATGTAGGCGCATCCACAGGTGGATTTACCGATTGCATGTTGCAGCGCGGCGCGGAAAAAGTCTACGCGATTGATGTAGGCAAAGGCATTCTGCATTGGAAGTTAAGAAACTATGCGCGAGTCATCGTTATGGAAGAAACCAACGCGCGCCATGTCCAGTCGCTGCCCGAGAAGGTTTCGTTCGTCACAATTGATACTTCTTTTATTTCATTGAAGATTTTATTGCCGGTGGTCAAGAACTGGTTTGACTTCTCACTTCTCACTTCTCACGAAGATCAAGTAAAAAGTAAAAAGGGAGAAGTTGTGGCACTCATCAAACCCCAATTTGAAGCGGGCAAAAAAGATGTCGCCCGCGGCGATGGCGTGATCCGCGACCCTGAAATCCACAGACAGGTATTATTGGATGTGCTTTCGTTTGCAAAAAATGAAGGCTTCGGTTTGCGCGGATTAATCAAGTCACCGTTGTTGGGACCAAAAGGAAACGCAGAATTTTTAGTTTGGCTTGATCTTCATTCAGAGGGAAAACCGGTTGAAGAATTGACGGATGAGGTAATGCAAAATTAAATGTCATTGCGAGGAGGGCGCTCTCCCCGACGAAGCAATCTCCATATAACAAAAGACTGCTTCGTTCTTCGCAGCGACATTGATTATGGAGAATACCCAAATGAACTGTCCAAAATGCAATACTGACCTGGTAAAGAAATATTACAAAGGCATGATCGAAGTAGACTCATGCCCCAACTGTCGCGGCATGTGGCTGGATTCCAACGAGCTGGATAAATTGGAGGATGTAGTTTTTGACGATGACGCACACAAAGGCTCTTTGGTGCATTTTCAATCCAATACAAATTATCCCTGCCCGCACTGCGGCGCAGCTTTGGCTGAATTTCAATATCGTCTAAACGAACTGAAGGTGGATTATTGCGCTGAGAACGATCATGGCTTTTGGCTGGATGCGGGGGAGGACGAACGCGTGATGACGTTCATGCGTCTACGTGCGGGGGATATTCAACGCAAAATGGATGCTGAATCCACGTGGAAGCAAACGCTAAAAGAAATGCATTTATTCCTGAAGAAAAGAAAATAATAAAATTCCCGCAGATTAGCCTGCGGGAATTTTTGAAATTACGCCTTGCTTCTTCGCAAAAAGAATTTCGTGATCTCTTCCGCCACAGCGGGCATAAGCGCCAGACCGAGCACTACACCCCATTCGCGGACAGAAAGGAAATGCGTATTGAAGATCGGCTGCAGGAACGGCACCGCGGACACAAGTAATAACAATGTGATGGAAAGTCCCACGGCGTATTGCATATATTTATTCGAGAAGATGCCAATCGAAAACAGCGAAGCGCGCTCCGAACGTACTGTATAAGCGCGGAACAACTCGGCCAGTGACAACGTGACGAAAGCCATTGTCTCCGCAGTTTGGACATCCACACCGCGCCAATCATGCGTGAGGACGAAAGATAGCGCGTTCATTCCCGGTGGGATAATTGCTCCTGCTTCGAGATGCCACACCAGTCCCATAACAAATGCACCCAGGACTGCGCTCGTTTGCACAATGGTCTGAATGCCAATGCCGATGCCCATCGAGCGATTCACGATCGGCTCGGATTTGGCGCGCGGCTTTTGATCCATGATATCGGGATCGCCTTTTTCCATGGCGAGAGCCAGCGCGGGCGCGCCATCAGTAATGAGGTTGAGCCACAGGAGTTGAATAGCCGTCAGTGGAGCAGGCAAGCCGGCCAACGTAGCGAGGAAGATGATCATGATCTCTGCGACATTTGAAGAAAGCAGGAAGAACACGAACTTGCGGATGTTGCTATAGATGACGCGTCCCTGCTCCACAGCTGCGACAATGCTGGCATAGTTATCATCCGTGAGGACCATGTCCGCAGTTTCCTTGGCCACATCCGTGCCTGTGATGCCCATCGCCACGCCAATGTCGGCGCGCTTGATGGCAGGCGCATCGTTTACGCCGTCACCCGTCATCGCGACGATCTCATCATTGGCCTGCAAGGCATCCACGATGCGCATTTTATGTTCAGGTGATACACGGGCAAAGACATCTGTATCTTCGATGATGTTCTTTAATTCCTCGTCATCCATATCGTCCAGCATCGCGCCTGTCATAACCTGCTTGCCAGGGCGCAGAAGACCGATCGCTTCGGCAATGGCTTTGGCGGTATTGGGGAAGTCACCTGTGATCATCACCGTACGGATACCCGCGTGGCGCGCATGTTCGAGCGCTGGTTTCACTTCGGTACGCGGCGGGTCGATCATGCCCGTCAGACCCACGAAGACAAGATCCTTTTCCAATTCATCGGCTTTTATCTCTTCTGGATCGTCGGGGACATCCTTTTCCAAACGATAAGCCAGCCCGAGCACGCGCAGCGCATCTTTGGTCATCGCATCGTTTGCGGCCAGGATTCGTTCCTTTGCTTCCTGGGTCATCGGCATTGGCTTGTCATCCATGCCTTGATATCGTGTGCAAAGATCAAGCACAATATCGGGCGCGCCTTTGACAGCGATCACATCCCAATCTTTATGCTTTTCATCATAGAATGGTGACGGGTCATGCGCCTTCGGGTCGCGCACACCATGGATGGTGATCATGCGTTTGCGTTCAGAATCAAATGGGACTTCATTCTCGCGCGGATAGGCTTCGTTAATTTCGAGGTGCATTGCTCCAGCCTTGGCGGCAGCGACCAACAGCGCACCCTCTGTCGGGTCGCCAACGATGCGGTAGGTCTGTTGCGATTCGTATTCGCCCGTCGTTTCGAGGAGCGAGTCATTGTTCAACAAACCCAGCCAAAGCGTGGAGAGGATCGCGGGATAATTTTTTACATCCACTTTCGCGCCATCCACTTGAAATTCGCCTATGGGCGTGTACCCCGTTCCGGTCAAGTTTATAAATTGACCATCTGCCCACAGGCGGGTCACGGTCATTTCGTTTTGGGTTAATGTTCCAGTTTTATCCGAACAAATTACAGTTGCAGAACCGAGCGTCTCAACCGAAGACAGTTTGCGGATGAGCGCGTGGCGCTGGATCATCTCGCGCATACCGAGCGCCAGGGAAATCGTCACGACGGCAGGGAGTCCTTCTGGAACAGCGGCAATCGCAAGGCTAATGGCGATAATAAACACTTCAGTAATTTGTTCTGCGAATTCTGTGAAATATCCCAACGGATTTGTGAACAGCCCGCCGATATTCGTTTGGTTGATCAGCGCGACGACGAAAACAACGGCAACCAGAATTAACGAAAGAATGCTTAACGACCTGCCTAGTTGGTCAAGCCTTCTTTGTAAAGGTGTTTCTTCGGTTTCCACATTTTGCAGCATCGTGGCGATCAAACCCAGTTGGGTGTGCATGCCCGTGCTGGTCACCACGCCGCGCCCGCGTCCATAATTGACGAGCGTACCCATAAAAGCTGTGTTCTTTCTATCACCAAGCGGAACGTTTTTCTCAAGCACAGTCGCCGCGTTCTTTTGCACAGCAAGTGATTCGCCAGTAAGGGAGGCTTCTTCCACGCGCAAATTTACAGATTCGAGTAAACGCAGATCTGCGGGAATAAAATTCCCCGCTTCGAGAAAAACAATATCACCAGGCACAAGGTTGTATGCAGGCACTGAACTGCGGACACCATCGCGCAATACCTGCGCATCCGGGGCGGCCAGTTTCTTAAGCGCGGCCAAGGCCTGTTCCGCGCGTTGCTCCTGCACAATTCCCAATACTGAGTTTAAAACAACGATTGCCATGATCGCGGCAGCTTCCACATAATCACCAAGCAATGCAGAGATCACAGAAGCCACGATCAGCAGGATCACAACAAAGTTATTCAACTGCGCCCACAACAAGGAAAGGAAACCCGGCCGCGGCGATTCTTTTAATTGGTTCGGGCCATAATGCTGTAAACGTTTTTCAACTTCTTCAGAAGACAAGCCTTCATTTTGCACCTCGAGGTGTTTCAAGACCTCTTCCGCTTTTAGCGCGTGCCATTCCTGTTCATTCATTTCTTCCTGTGCCATTCAGATTCTCCTGATGTGAAATTTTTATCCCAGACTTCAAACATCTTCTTCGTCTCTCTGTAAATTAAAACGAGACCACCACAACTTTTGTGATGGTCTCGCCAGCGCTTTCAAACGTACGAATCGCCGATGGCTGTTTTTGCCAATGGAATGACGACAATTCATTGGCGCCAACGGCGCCACGGCTACTCCCCAAACGCCATGAGTGTATCCACATGCAAATGGATTGTCAAGCAACCGCGTTCTGTCAAATAAAATGTTACCGAGGAAACCATGAGCTACAAGCGAAAGTCCTGTGTAAAATGAAAAACTTTAAGTCCTGCGCCTGCCGCCGACAAGAGTGACGTAATATAGCAATTGCAGGATGGCTGTGATCAAGCCCGCCACGTAGGTCAATGCGGCGGCGTTGAGAACATTGTTGACGCCGCGCTTTTCTTCGTCCGTTTGGATGATGCCGGTTTGGGCCAGCAGTTGCTTCGCGCGGGCTGAGGCGTTAAATTCCACAGGCAGGGTTGCAAGGGCAAAAACTGCGCCACCCGCGAAGATCAACACGCCGAGCCAGGCAAGCTCTGTAAAACGCAGGAACAAGCCGATCATGATCAGGATCCAGCCGAGGTTTGAGCCAATGCTAACGACCGGAACAAGCGCGGCGCGGAATTTCAACGGGAAATAATCTTCCCCATCCTGCATGGCGTGACCAAGTTCATGTGCGGCAATCGCCAGTGATGCAACAGATGTGCCATTTGCAACGCCGCTGGAGAGAAAAAGCGTTTTGTTGCGCGGGTCATAATGGTCGGTCATTTGGCCGGCCACGGTCTGGATCTGCACACCATACAAGCCACTGGTTGAGATCAATCTTTGGGCCGCTTGAGAACCTGTCAAGCGGCTTTGGGCCGGCACGCGACTCCATTTGTTGTAGGCCGCTTTTACATACCATGACGTTATCGCCATCAGAATAAAAGCGGGGATCATATACATTAAATAGGTTGGACTGAATAGAAACATGCTTACTCCTTATTTTCCAATCATCTCGAGCAATACTTCTACAGCTCGATCGAGTTGTGGGTCGAGATTTGCCAGGCGGTCTCCATCGGTCATTTCCACTTTGTATTCCGGGGTGAGTCCGATCTTGTGGATGGTATGTTCGTTTGGGGTGAGCCATTTGGCAATGGTGATGCGGACTGCGCCATTCTCACCGCTGAGCGGAATCCAGTTTTGGACGGAGCCTTTTCCATAGGAAACCACGCCGACAAGTTTGGCGCGGCCTGTATCCTGCAATGCGCCAGCCACAATCTCTGAAGCGGATGCAGACCCTTCGTTGATCAATACCAGCATCGGTATGTTTGTATCGGTAGCCAGTCCGCCAGGGATGACATCATAGGTCGTGCGAGTGTCATCCCCATATTTTTCGTACAACACCACGCCCTCAGCAAGGAATTGAGAAGTGACTTCGACAGATGTTTGCAGGAATCCGCCGCCATTGTTACGCAGGTCAAGGATGATGCCTTTGGGTTTTTGCGCCATCAGTTCCGTGAGCGCCGCCAGTAATTCGGGCATTGTCTTTGAACCAAAGGTGGTAATTTGAACATAGGCAATATCATTTTCAAGCATTTTTCCCGTGGCTGATTTTATTGTGATCTTTTGGCGAGTCACATCG
>DATEDD010000065.1:0-6576 GCA_035286565.1 Anaerolineales bacterium | reverse complement strand
GAGCCTGCCTTCGCCGATCTTCATCAGTTCACAATCGAACTCGCCATAATTACTGATCATTTCAGGATACGCAATCATGGCGGTTGTGATCTTTTTGCAGGCAGTCCCACGCGCTTTGCTCAGGTCACGCGGATCGCAAATGCGCGCCATGCCGAGCGCGGCATTGACCAATGGGACGGCGAAATTCGGCGCAGAACAGCCGTCAATGCCGCGCTCGATTTTGTCCAGTTCAACACCGCACAGTTCAGAAAAAGTTTTTAGGATTTCTTTTTGAATGGGGTGATCAAAGTCGAGATAATTTTCGAGAGGCAGTCCTCGCATTTTGGCGAAGGCCAACATGGCAGTATGTTTGCCGGAACAGTTATTGAAATTGGAGCTTGGCGTGATATCCTCTTTAATCACCTGTTTCAACTTGGCTGCATCGCTGGGCATATGTGGGCCGCATTGCAGGTGGCTTTCTTCAATGCCGATCTTTTTCTGCATGGCTGTAACCGTATCCAGATGCATCTGGGCGGTCTCATGCGATGCGCACGAAATGGAAAGTTCCTTCTGCGTGAGTCCAAAATGTTCCACGCCGCCTTGTTCCACGAATGGAAGCGCTTGAAACGGTTTGGCGGAGGAACGCAAAAAGGCGACCGTGTCAGGGTCGCCATATTTGTGAATGAGTTTGCCGGTTGAATCCACAACTGCGATGGAGCCGAAATGGGTCGCTTCGACAATTGAGCCGCGAATCAATTCAAGGAGGGGCTGTGCTGAAGTCATTAATCCTCATAAGGCTGGGTGGAGGCATGGTGATGACGGGAATTGTAATGAAGCAGTCCATAGCGCAGGCGCTGGGCAAACTGCTTTTGGCGGGCGGCCGGGGCTTTGAACCAGGTCAACAGGGAGGCAACCAGTTTCTCGGTCGCGGCAGGATTCGGTTTCTTCGCAGCGATCTTGTCCAGTTTTTCGTTGACGTGCTTGAGAAAGTCGAATTGCGATTTTATGGTGTTGGTGGTCACAATTCCGCCGCGGCTGCTGATAAAAGTATAGCCCTTAAAGGAAGGTCCAAGCAGGAGGTTCAAAGAATCAAGCCAGGCCTTAATGTTTGAACCTGCCAGAAAAGGAGGCTGGTTTTTCAAAACCGCATCCCCAACGAAAACGACTTTTTCTTCGGGCAAATGCACCCAAATGGAGCCATTGGACGGGCCGGGATGATGCTCAAGATAGACGGGCGTCTCGCTCCAATGCAGGGTCATTGAATCTGAAAAGGAATTTTCGGGCGGCGCCCAACGGACACTGCCAAGCCCGGCAATGGATTCCCAATCTGCGCCGGTCTCTTCCCCCTGCGCTTTGAATGTGCCTGGGCGGGTGCGGAAGGTGTTGGCGGTCTTTTCGTGCGCGATGACGGTGCAATCCATGGCGCGTGCGCCCAGCGTTCTATCCGGATGCGCATCCAGATTAATGAGCACACGTTCCATGCCGCCGCCCAGATTCATCAATGCGGCGCGCCATGACCGCGCATCTTCTGGGGATGGGGGCGCATCAATTTGAATGAGGCCGCGTTGTGTGACGATCACGCCCAGCGTGACACCGGGATATTGGTCTTCGATCAGAATGTTTTTGGTTACTTCCTGCATGGCGCTCCTGGATAAAAGGGAAATAAAGAATTTGATTCAATGATAATCGAGTGAAATATTTTTTACCCGCCTATTTCATGGTTAATCTGCCGGTTTGCCGCCTCAGTTCGCCAGTTAGTTTCTTTTTTGCCACAGGCAGGGTGAGCCAGAAGGTAGCGCCATTTCCAGGGCTGCTTTCCACCCAGATCTCTCCGCCATGCCCGTGCACTGCAAGCCGGCAAAAAGCCAGGCCAACCCCCAGTCCGCCAGGTCTGTCCTTGCCACGCACACGAGTAAATTTTTCAAAGACCTTTTCCTGGTCCGCGGCGGCAATGCCGCGTCCATTATCCCTCACCCAGAACTTCACAAAAGCGCCATCGGAGGTTTGAGCGCCAATCTCAATGCGGCCTTCCAACGGCGTAAATTTAATCGCATTTTCGAGCAGGTTAATGAATACCCGATGGACCATATCCACGTCCACCCAAATGAGGGGGAGTATGCCTGGTGTTTTATTCTCGACCGTTTGCTGTCGTCCGCCTGCTGCTGGTTCCACATCACGAATGGCTTCACGAATCAAAGTGATTGGATCGACTGCGTCCTGATTCATGATCTGCTTTCCCGATTCAAGACGGCTAATATCCAGAAGGGAATTCACCAGGCGCTGAATGCGAGTTGTGGAATTCTGGGCGATGGCAAGCATAGCATTAAGCGAATCATCCTCAGACACCAGATCGCCCATCATCTCAAGACTCGAAACGATATTTCCAAGCGGTGAACGCAGGTCGTGATAGATCATGGAGGTCATGTCCTCACGCAAGGCATCCAGTTCTTTGCGTTCGGTAATATCCCTTAAGATCCATTGGAGCGAGTCGGTTACTTCCAATTCCACACGGTGTACATACACCTCAATCGGTATTGGGTCGCCAGCCTGGCGATGCAGGCTGGATTCATAATTACATTCCGGGTCGCCTTTGAGTGCTTCAAAATTCAAACCTGTTTTATTCCAATTGATTTCATGCAACTGGTCCATGCTCATGGTATGCAATTGCTCAACGCCATATCCGCTCAATTTCACAGCCTGTCGGTTGGCTTCCAGAACTCTGCCCTCCCAGTCCGTGATCAAGATCGAATCAACACTATCTTCAAACAACTGACGGTAATGCTCGTGTGTGTTCTGCAAGCGATCAAAAAGTTCGGCGTTTTGGATGGTCGTCCCTGCCAGGTTTCCCAACCCGGTCATGACGATCATCGCATCCGGATCAAACGAACCGGAAACAGGATTGATCGCCTCCAGCACACCGATAACCTTTCCTTGCGACTGGATCGGAGCAATGGCAACAGCCCGCATCTCGATTCCTTCGACCTTGTCCGCTTCACTATAATCCGGGTCCTGGGTGAAGGCTGGTATCACCAATCCATGCCCATTACGCGCCACTAGTCCTGCAAGCCCATGACCACTGAGGATGTGCCTGCCTGTAATCTTGTCGGAGTTTTGTCCTGCAGCCGCCTGGAAAATCAGGTCATTAGTCGTATGGTCTATCAAAGCCAGAGCCACGGTTTCCACTTGCAGAGCCTGCATGGTCTGGTAAAGGATGCGTTCCCATACAGCGTTCATCTCCAGCGATGAATTGATCGCCGCCGCACTCTCTGCCAGAGCAGTCATAACACGCGCAGTGCGCTGGCTTTCGGTATACAGACGCGCGTTCAATACCGCCACGCTGGCCTGGTCAGCGATGGCTTGCATCAATTCCAAATGTTCTTCTGTAAATCCATTGGGCACCGAATGATCCAACGTCAGCACACCCACCAAGCACTCCCGCGCCATCAACGGCACGCAGATCGCAGACTTTGCGGACGTCTTGACAAGCGAATCATCTGTACTGAGTAACCAGCGCTCGTCCTTGCTAGTGTCTGGAATTAATGCCGGCTTACGGTGTTGCACAACCCATCCTGCAAGTCCGCGTTCCACTGTAAAACGAAGCTGCTCCATGGTATGTTCATGGATCTCTTTTCCATAAACAATGGTGGCATCCACAGGCTTGCCAAGGTCATCCATCACAACGATACTGCCGCCCTCCCCGCCCACATGTTGAATGGCGGCAAAAAGCAGGCGTTGTAAAACGGTACGCAAGTCTAAGGCAGTGGCGACCTCACGGCTAACGCTGATTAATAGTTCCAGAAGGGAGCGGGTACGATCTTCAGCCATAGTCGATATCAAGTTAAGTATAGTCCGTTTGGTACAATTAATCCATGTCCCTTGACCTTTATCGAATAAAAGCCCTGTGTTTTGATGTGGACGGCACACTCAGCAATACAGACAATCTGTATGTACGGAAAGCCCTGCGTTTTATTCCACGCTTTATTTTCAAAGACCCCGATCATTTTGCCCGCCGCTTGGTCATGTGGATAGAAGCGCCTGGTAACGCCCTGCTCAGTTTAGCCGACAGGCTCGGCATTGACGATGAAATGGCTGCTATCATCGATTGGCTGTCCCGCCATCGTCAACACTCCTCAAATGAATTTCTGCTCATTGACGGAGTGGATGAAATGTTGAAACAATTGCATGGGCATTATCCCATGTCAGTGGTCAGCGCAAGGGACGAAGGCGGCACACTGGCTTTCCTCAAGAAATTCGACCTGCTGAAATATTTTGACGGTATTGTCACCGGCTTGTCTGCCGAACATACAAAACCATATCCCGACCCAATCCTGTTAGCCGCGCACAAAATGAACACTGCCCCTGAAAACTGCCTGATGATCGGCGACACCACAGTGGATATCCGCGCAGGCAAAGCTGCTGGAGCTCAAACGGTGGGCGTGCTGTGCGGTTTCGGCGAGGAACTTGAGTTAAAGAAAATGGGGGCAGATGTGATCCTTGAAGACACAACAAAATTACTGAGATTATTGAAATATTAAAATCACGGGATACCACACTGCAAATAGATTTTTCTCCGAAGCACGTGAAGATTTTTAAGAAGAAGTTAATCCATGACTCAATACGACATCCTCCAAAAAACAGTTGAATATATAAAGCAGGACTTCACCGATGATTCCTCCGGACATGATTGGTGGCACTCTATTGTTTAGGAAGAACGCTGTTATCATCTGCGATTGTGTCAAATAACACTATAGTTCATCTTGACTTTGCCACTACCTTATTTTTTCATTAGAAAGCCGTGAAAACATCCCCGAAAAACTTTGCAAATGGCTATAATCTTTTATAATTGGTTTTCACAAAGGGCACAAGGCGATTTGCGAAAAACCAATGAGGTAATGAGGAGATTCGTATGAGTATAAACATCTTAAAAAAGAAGGCTCAATCTAAAAAGTGGGCAAAAGCAGGCTTTTTGTTCCTGCTGGTGATGTCCTTGGCACAGGCCTGCGGAACGCCAAGAATCCCTGAGGGGGCGAGGATTATCGAGGATACTCCAACAAGAAATATTCCAACAAAAACTCCCTATGTAACAGCAACCATCCCTGCGGGATCTGTTCTTACTGCAACTGCATCCGCCCTGCAGACCCATGCAGGGGCTGTTCGCCTCATGAGTTATAACATTCAATACGGTGGACAGGATAAACTACCTCAGGTCATGTCAATTTTACAGGCATATAACGCTGATGTCCTTGCCATTCAGGAGGCGAATGGCTGGGGTGCAGATGATTTTGAGATTGCAAACCAGTTTGCCGATGATCTTGGCATGGAATACATCTATTGCCAGGCGGATGGCGCCTCAGTTGATAAAAACGGCAATACATATGACCTCGTATTATTTTCCAAACTGGAAATTAAGAACTCTGAAGTTTTTTCAAATGTCTCAAATTGTCTTATTCGAGCGGAGGTGATTACGCCGAGCGGGAAGTCAGTACAGGTCTTTGCCACTCACATCCGCTCCAATTTTGATGAGGTTGGATGTCAGAATGTTGAAAATATAGCAAAAGCGATGGCAAGTTATGTAGGCGGCCAGTCAATCTTAATGGGTGATATGACCATACCTCCCCCAGGAGTGATTATGGGCTATCCACAAAACCAGATCGCATGCCCGCCTGTTCTCGAATCCGCAGGTTTGTCTTTCTTCGCAGATGTCAGCCAGGTTGACCATGTTTGGGTTTCGCAAGCCATGCTAGATCTTCAATTCTATAAATTACCCAACCCAAGCACCGAACCGCTTGTGCCAAAGAATATCATCAGAAACACATCCAATCATTCTCCGTTGGCTGTTGATTTTTATTTCCCATAGATGGACGAGTTAAAAAAACATTGTTTGGTTCGGGCGGTCTCTGTTCTACAGTAAGAAAATCGCTTGCGACTCGATGGTAATAAGCAACGTCCCCCGCACAATGCGTGGGATGCTGTTTATGGACAAGATTGCGCTTTTTTCGACAGGCAAAACAAACATCTTTTGAACTGGGATGCCAATCCATCAGAAGATGTTTTAATACGGGATTTTTTCAGGCTTCCTCGAGATAAAAGCATAAAAAATTTAACCATACACATCAAAAAGTGTATTTGTGGCAAAATGTGGGGATGGACCAACAGGACATCATCCAAAAAACAGTCGAGTACATCAAGCAGGAATTTTCAGACGACTCCTCAGGGCACGACTGGTGGCACATCTATCGTGTTTGGAAAAACGCCGTCACCATTTGTGAGCATGAAAAAGCGGATATGTTCATCGTGCAGCTCGCCGCACTACTGCACGATCTTGACGATTGGAAGTTTAATGAAAGTGTAGATGAAACTCCGCTGCGCGCTCGTGCCTGGCTGGAATCCTGCCACGTGGACATTCCCATCGTTGGGACGGTCTGCGAGATCATCACGCATATCTCATACAAAGGCGCAGGTGTGGAAAGCAAAATGGGATCACTAGAGGGATTCATTGTGCAGGATGCGGACAGGCTGGATGCCATCGGCGCAATTGGGATTGGACGCGCCTTCGCGTACGGCGGTTATAAAAACAGAATGATATATGATCCGGAC
>DATEDD010000064.1:0-16849 GCA_035286565.1 Anaerolineales bacterium | reverse complement strand
TTCCCCTGCTCATGTTTGCTTCCGCGGCGCGTTCGATTCCATTATGGGTGGTTGGCTTGCTTCAATACATTGCGCCGACACTTCAATTTCTGATCGGTGTTTTCATTTATAAGGAACCGTTCAGCCATAATCAATTAATCGGCTTTGGAATAGTCTGGGCCGCGCTCCTTGTTTTCCTTGTTGAAAATTACCTCGCCAATCGCACACCTGTTGAACCCATTCCTGAAATGGGAGAGGGCTAAATAAAGCCTTATCTTTTGAACAGGTTTGCATCAGCGCTCCATCCTACGCCGAAAGATTCGACAATCCTACAGGCAGATATCCACACTGATTCAGCGCATCTCACCGCTGTTGGCTGGTCACCGTTTCGACGCGGTTTGTGGACTACATTGAAGCCCATCCGTAAATCCAGACGATAGACAGTGAATCCAATCGGTTTTGGGATAAAATTATCAATGGATATGAAAAGATTTTCCATAAAATAGCTAAAGCGAGGCTGTGATGATTAACAAAAAAAAGGGTGTGATCGGCATTCTGACTGGGGGCGGTGATGTACCGGGATTAAATCCCGCGATTCGTGCAGTAACGATCCGTGCTTTGCGTGAAGGGTATCAAGTAATTGGTATCCGCCGCGGCTGGGGTGGTTTAGTGGATATCATCCGTGATAAGAATGCCGATAACAGCAATAATTTTCAGATCCTGACCGAGGAGATCGTCAATCGTGCAGGCCGAACAGGCGGTACATTCCTGCACACTTCGCGTACAAATCCGGGAAAGGTCAAGAAGGAGGATGTCCCCGGTCATTTGCAGGATAAGTATGCTGAAGATAAAAATGACCTGACCTCGGAAGTGCTTAAGAATCTTGATTTTCTGGGTATAGATTATATGATTCCCATTGGGGGTGACGATACACTCAGTTATGGTGTGCGCCTTTATCATGAAGGTTTTAAAGTGGTTGCCATCCCAAAGACGATGGATAACGATGTGCCAGGGACGGATTATTGCATAGGCTTTAGCACCTGCGTAACCCGCACCATTTCACTGACCAACAGCCTGCGGACAATCGCTGGTTCGCATGAACGCTTTATGGTTCTTGAAGTGTTCGGACGTTATGCCGGATTTACTGCCATGCTGCCCACAATGGCCGGAACTGCAAACCGTTGCGTTATCCCTGAGTATAAATTTAATATTGACCACCTGACGGAATTGCTGGTCAAAGACCGCGATGCCAACCCCAGCCATTATTCTGTGTTGCTTATTTCAGAAGGAGCCATGTATGAGGGTGGTGAAATGGTTTTTAAAGACCGCTCCACGGATGCATACGGTCACGCCAAGTTGGGAGGCATCGGCGATCTGGTTTCAGAGCGGATCAAGGAAATCTCTCCGAAATATAGCAAAGGCAAGACGGTTGATGTGATCAACCAAAAGCTTGGTTATATGGTGCGAGGCGGCGACCCGGATGCAATCGACTCGATCGTTCCAATGGCATTTGGCAACCTGGCGCTCGACCTTGTATTGGGCGGCATCCATGGCAGGCTGGTGGTTTTGAAGAATGGACGCTACGACAATATGCCTTTGGATATTGTGACTTCAACCAAAAAGCTTGTGGATGTCAGCCGTTTTTACGATACGGACCGCTATCGTCCAAAGTATGAAAATTTTGAGATGAAACCGCTGTTTATCATGACCAGCGAGGTATAACTGTCACGTAGTTTTATTTGCATGAGTAATTACACTGAATCTGATGACAACTGTCTTTTTATGAATAGATGCGAATTGGTTATAATCACCAGAATAAATTAAGGAGTGTCTAAATGAATTTTACAATGTGGAAGAAGGCGTTGAATGTAATTCCCGATGTTTCAAAGGATGAATGGGATCGCCTGGATGTAATCTCCAAGTGGTTGATCTCCACCCGCGCGGCGGTTCTTGTAATGACCTTTATTTCCGCGTCACTGGCAGGCTTGTTTGCATGGCGTGACGGGGCATTTAATGTTGGTCCCTGGCTTGCCCTTGCCTTTGGATTGATCATGGCACATGCCAGCAATAATATCTTCAATGATTACACCGACTTTGTGCGCGGCGTGGATAAGGATAATTACTATCGCAATATCTATGGTACACAGCCGCTTGCCAATGGATTGATGACCAAGCGCCAACACCTTACATATTTTGCAATTACGGGATTACTTGCCTTAGCCGCAGGCCTTTATCTGATCTTTGTAAACTCCAATGACCCGCTGATTTGGATTTTGCTCGCTTCTGGCGCTTTCTTCGTCCTGTTCTATACATGGCCACTCAAATACATTGCCCTTGGCGAAGTGGCAGTCCTTCTGGTTTGGGGACCCTTGATGATAGGCGGTGGTTATTATGTGCTGGCTCATCAATGGAATTGGAATGTTGTTCTTGCCTGCCTCCCATATGCCCTGGGTGTGACAACGGTGATATTTGGCAAACACATAGATAAACTTGACAATGATAAGGTCAAACGAATTCACACCTTGCCAGTCGTCATCGGCGAGAAAGCCTCCCGCTTTACGGTGCTGGCCATGATGGTCATCCCCTATTTTTTGACGGTATATTTAATAGCGATAAATTTTTTCACCCCGATCATGGCAATTGTTTTTCTTGCCATCCCACAATTCCTGCGGGTGTATCCTGTATTTTTGAAACCCAAGCCTGAAACCCAGCCTGAGGGACAGCCTGGCTGGCCGCTTTACTTTGTCGGTTACGCTTTTTACAATAACCGCAAATTTGGCATGTTGTTCATGATTGGCTTATTGCTGGATATCCTCCTGCGACTGCTTCCGTTCACGCAAAACTTCTGGCGGTAATCTTTAAATCGGGAACAGACCTCGAAAGACGAATGTCTTTCGAGGTCTGTTTTTTCATTCCAGATAAATGCGTTCGGGCAGATTGGGGATTTCTCAGGCATTGGGAGAGTATTGAATATAACTTCATCGGTTCATCGTAAAAGTGGAAGGGTGTGTATTCATTCGTCGCTTTATTTATCTTCAGAAAGATGAAAGCGATGCATAAAACGGTGAAAAATTGGCGCAGCCAATACGCCAACGGAAGCCAGCAAAATCACGCCAGAATATAAGGCATAAAAAGATGCAAATATTTTTCCAGCAACTGTCTGTAATGAAGCAACCGGCCCCATCCCCCCGAGGATCATGGATGCATTCAGCAAAGAATCAATCCACGAGAGACCCTCGAGGAAATGATAACCGATCATCCCAATAGCCAGTGAAAATGCCAGCAGGATCAATCCCGTAATTCCATTCAATACAAGTCGTTTGACGAATACCGACCGCTTGGCTAAGGATTGCTTGTGATGCTCGTACATTCGACCTCCATTTCATGAAAACATTTATAACGTTCTTGTTGCTCCCCCATCAACATCGAGGATGGCGCTCCAGCGCTTTCAGGGCATCGAAATCATGGCATCCCATGATCTTACGGATGTTCTCCAGCGGCATGTCCATTTCACGATGAAACAAAATCTGTTGCAGCCTCAGGAGCGACTCCTCCCCGTAGTAACGATAGCTATTATTACCCACGTGGGATGGCTTAAGCAGTCCGATGTCATCATAGTGGTGAAGGGTGCGGGGTGTAACGCCTGCCATTTTTGAGAGTCGCTTTACAGTGAACATGGGGCTACTATAAACCCTAACGTAAGGTTAATGTCAAGAGGTTGCAGAGGTGTGTTGTATACCAAAGAGGTAAGCAAACTTTACTATTGCCCCAATTCTTCTTCCGTGGGAGGTTCAAAGGACTTTGTCCAAATTTCCAGATTTTCTTTAGTAACAATAAATGCGCCCGGTGGCAGATTGGCATTCCGTCTCCAAAGTCGATCCCACAATTCATTGAAACCGACATTCAGGTAGCTTAATTCCACATGTGCGCCCAGCGCCTCGGCTTCAGTTCGATATTGGATTCGCTCCGCCTGCGACCAAAAGCCCCACTCCAGGATCACATTAACGCCAAGAACAAGCGCGCGTTTGGCCACGTCCCATTGAATCGATTCGATGGGTGAGCGCAAACGGTCTAATTCGGCAATATCTGTGGTATCAGCCAGGATTTCTGCAATCCATTCGTCGGGCGATAAGCGCATGGCTTGGTGGGACGCCTCCAGTTGTCTGGCAAGCGTTGTTTTGCCGGAACCAGGCAGACCACAAATCAGGAAGAGGGTTGCTTTGTTTTTTTGCATACTCTGCAAATATGGAATGGCGCTTGCGGTAAAATTAGATTAATGCAAATTATACATGTAGATGAACATTTACTCATCGTTAATAAGCCTGCAGGACTCTCCATCCTGCCTGATGGTTGGGATAAGAATGCGGCGTATCTTGTCAAACTGTTGGAAGCGCAATACGGAAAAATATGGGTTGTCCACCGCATTGACAAGGTGACCAGCGGCATCGTCGTCTTTGCATTGACAGCCGAGTCACATCGTTCTCTGAATATCCAGTTTGAAAAACATCAGGTGGAGAAAATTTATCATGCCATTCTCACTGGCGCACCCAAATGGGATGAAAAGATCACGAAATTTCCATTACGGATGAATGTCGGTCATAAACACCGCACAGTGGTTGATAACAAAAGCGGAGTCCGCGCTGAGACGAGATTCAGGATTCTTAAACGGTACCAAGCCTCAGCATTGGCGGAGGCGATGCCGATGACAGGGAGAACGCATCAGATCCGGGTCCATGCATATGCGTTGGGTCATCCGCTGTTGGGAGATGTCCTTTACAGTGCGCCAGAAACAGGGATCATCCCGCACCCGGCGCTTCATGCTTACTCATTAAAGTTCACACATCCAAACACAAATGAGGCGATGAACTTTAAAACAGAATATCCGGAGGATTTTCAATCCGCTCTGGACATGCTGGGAAAGAAATAAGCCAATGCGAAATTATGGTATATTTTAGTCAGGAGCAATGCTATGAATGAACGAATCCTAATTATCGAAGATGACCAGGCAATTCTCAAACTTTTGCAGCGTGGCTTGGCGTATGAAGGTTACACGGTGGACACAGCCGTTGATGGACGCATGGGTTTGATCGCTGCGCGTGACCACACACCCGATCTTGTTGTCCTGGACTGGATGCTGCCCGGTATGGACGGCTTGGAAGTGTGCCATCGTTTACGGACCGGCGGTTCGATCCCGATCCTGATGTTGACTGCGAAGGACACAGTGCAGGATCGGATTCAAGGCTTGGATGCGGGCGCAGATGATTACATGGTGAAGCCTTTTAATTTGGATGAACTGCTTGCGCGGGTACGCGCTTTGTTGCGACGCACTCAGCCCGAGCGCATTCCTATTTTAAAATTTGCTGATCTTTCGCTTGATACCGGTTCGCGTCAGGCTTCACGTGGAACCCGGGTTGTGGCGCTCACGGCAAAAGAGTATGAATTGCTTGAGTTGTTTCTGCGACATCCAAAACAGGTGTTGACTCGTGAAGTAATATTTGACCGAGTATGGGGCTATGATTTCGGCGGCGAAAGCAACGTATTGGAAGTGTATATCCGTTATTTGCGTCAGAAGTTGGAAAGTGGTGGCGAGGTGCGTCTTATCCATACCGTGCGCGGCGTGGGATATGTGATGAGAGAAAATCCGTAATCCGTAAATTGGGTCTTATAAACTCAGCACATCGCGCTCAGGACTACTCGACCACCAACCGTAAACCGTAAATCGAATGTCTCTGCGCCTGCGCCTAACTTTGCTTTACTCAACATTCATGGGTGGAATTTTGCTTATTTTTGGCGCTGCCGTTTATGTTCTCGTTAACGTGATATTGCTCAATCAAGTGGATACCATGCTGGAAAGTGTGGCGCGTGATATTACACAGGTTACCAAGGTTAATTCGGTGGGGGAGTTGAGCCTGATCAGCCTGCCCCCATTGGATATGACCTCAAACGCCTACGTACAGGTTTGGGGACCGGATGGGGGTTTGGTTGCGACCTCTCCCAGCATTGGGGCATTATCCCAACCCCTCGATCCGATTGGATTGAAATCTGGTCTGACCTTCTATGAAGATTCCTACCTCGATGACGCCCACCTGCGGGTGTTGAGCGTTCCCCTTAAGTTGGGTGATCGGGTAATTGGAACATTGCAGGTAGGCGCCAGTTTAACAGTAGTGGACGCGACACGTAATAACCTGCTTTCGACCATGGTTGTTATTTCAGTGCTGGCAGTTTTACTGGCGATGATTGGGTCCTGGGCAGTCTTGGGACGCGCGTTTTTTCCTTTGGAAGCGATCACAGAAACAGTGGATCAGATCAACCGTGCTGATGATCTTTCGCGGCGCATCCCGTATCAGGATGAGACGGAAGATGAGGTCGGCAGTTTGGTGGTCTCATTCAATCAAACCCTTGAACGTTTGGAATCTCTTTTTACTTCACAACAACGCTTTCTGGCAGATGTCAGCCATGAATTGCGCACACCATTAACGGTTATTAAAGGCAACGTGGATTTGATGCGCCGCATGAAGGCGGCGGACGAAGAATCGCTAAGCAGTATTGACCAGGAGGCGGGCCGGCTCACACGTCTGGTGGGCGGACTACTGATGCTGGCGCAGGCGGAATCTGGCAAACTTACCCTCAACTTTGCGCCGGTGGAATTGGACTTGTTGCTGACTGAAGTCTTTACGGAAATGCGTGTGCTGGCCGGCAGTAAAGTCCTTGTGCATCTTAATGATATTGATCAGGTCATGGTTAATGGAGACCGCGACAGGTTGAAGCAGGTTTTATTGAATCTGGTTGCGAATGCAATTCAATATACACCACCGGGCGGGGATATTTTCCTTAGCATTTCCAAATTGGGTGACCAGGCGCGTATCATCGTCCGTGATACGGGGCCGGGCATTCCCGCAGAAGACCTGCCTCACATCTTTGACCGTTTTTATCGCGCGGAGAAATCGCGCACGCGTTCTAAGACCAGTGGATTTGGGCTGGGACTGTCCATTGCACATTGGATCGTGGAGCATCACGACGGACAAATCAAGGTTGAGTCAAAACAGGGGAAAGGAACGACCTTTGTGATCTGGTTGAAGATATTGAAGTGATCAACCATTTTACTGTATCATGCTGAGTGCGCTCTTTGCCCGAAGCATTTCCGAAATATCGAAAACCGAGACCCTTCGCTGCGCTCTGGGTGACGCAATATTACGGCAAGCTCAACCTTTGATGGGCTTGTTTGCACAGACTGACCCCATATTTTTCATACCATTCATTTAACGCAGTGCTTGATTCAAGTCCGCTTATTGCGTCATAATAAATGGGTGTGCCATATTGTACGTATCTTTTCGTTTGAGCAGACCATGTCCATTCGGCGTGTTGGATGATGCCAATGCCGCCGTTGTAACCGGCCATGGCGAGATGTGCGTCGCCGTTTGCGAATTCGAGGGAGCGTGCGAGGTAGGCGAGTCCGCGGGCGGCATTGGTGTTCGGGTTATAGGGATTGTCAGTTGCGAGAAAATGAAATGGCATCACTTGAAAGAGTCCCATCGCACCGGCGCTGGAGACGGCACGCGGATCCCCACAGGATTCGATTTGCATGATGGTGGCAACCAGGTTCGGGTTAAGATTCGACGCAGTCGCCCATCCAGAGATAGAGTCAGCCCAATGTTGGACTTCCATTCTAAATATGGGGGAAATGCTGGTTGATCTGGAATCGGGCGGCGCAGCTGAAGGAAGCAGTAAAGGGTTGGTTTTCCATGCAAGGGATGAGAGCATTGCGCTGATAAATATGACGGTGAGTGGTACTATTGCAAAATCAGGCAAACAGCCGCTCCTTTGATCGTACTGGGTCGCGGCTGTTTGCCGAACTGATTTTGTAGAGCGAGCGCGGGGCATGTTTATTTTCTCTTTTCAGGTTATTGGAGCTGGCTCGAAATAAAGTATTGAAATTTTGTTACGCGGCGAAGTCGCGATCTCAGTTCTCTGAACTGCGCGCATTATAAGAGACGGGGTGATACGTTGGTTCAGGTGGAATGAAAGTAGATGGTTGTGAGTTGATGGACTGTTTGGGCGCCGGGCTGAAGAAGGATGGGGAGTTGACCGGCCGGTTGGTCTGCGATGCGGGGTGCAGAATAGGTTGATTTACAGGTTGATTGACAGGGCGCTGAGCCTGAGTTTGAAAGGACGGGCTCGCTTGCGGTTGTGAATTGTATGGGTGTTGGGTTTGATATTGGCTTTGGTGGGATTGCGCAGTTGTGAAAATGCGGTCACCGGCGAGAGAGAAAGTGCCGATGATCAGCAAGCGTACCATCCAGACCATGACAGCCACGAAAATGGGCACAGCCTTGGTAAGCGTTTCCACGCTCAATACAGCACTGGATTGCAGATTGCCGTTATTAAAGATCGCGACCGATACGCCCCACCAGGTCAATGTGGCGTTGAAGCCGGCCGCCAACAACCAGGCGCCAAAGAGATAATACACTTCGGCAGGTTCGTCACGCCCCTGTTCAGGGGTGAAAATGCGGGCGATGCCGGCAAAATCGATCCCGCAGAAGGCGATGGCCAGGATGGTTGCCCAGCGGAAGCCTGCGAATTTCAGGTCACCGAGCATGTCATGCAGGGCATACTGTGTGGTGCTGAAATTGAAGATTTCAAATGCCAGCAGGGCACTGAGGATCATCACGCCCCAGGCCGCGCCGCGGTTGAATTTTCTGTTATGAACTAGGCTGTTCCACAAGTTTTTCAAGCCATCCCCAACTGGATAACGACGGGTTGTATTCATTTCGACCTCCTTGTCGAGTAAGTAAGGCACATTTTAGAACACATGTTCTAAAATGTCAAGGAGGAAAATTTCTGGCTTTTCCTGAGGAACATCAATTCTAAGATTTACCTGTTTGTAGACTCTGCGCTGACACACCGGGGTAGATCATTAATCAAAGTTTATCCGCTCTCGATATTGAAAATTCCGTTCAAGGTTTCTTCAATATATTCTTTCAGGACGGAGAAAGGCTGTGCGCCTTCCATTTGACTCCATTAATGAAAAGGGTTGGAGGCGCGCGGACACCAGCCGCTTCCGCCTGCGCCGCATCCTGCTAATATCAGGTTGCTAATCTTAAACTTATGTAAACATCATAAATGAATTCAGGTTTTTCGTTATAATCAATTCCATGGAACGATTAAAATCCCATCGAAATCTATTCAAGCAGATCCTTGCCATACTCATCAGCGGATTTGTGTTGTTCCTGGCTGTGATCCTGGTCTGGATGATGGGCTATCAACTGGCGTACGCAGGGCGGATTTTCCCCGGTGTTTCCGTGGCAGGCGTGGACCTTTCCAGTCTTTCCCCTAACGATGCCGCGATGAAATTGAGTCAAACCTTATCCTATCCCATTACGGGAAAAGTCCTGTTCCGCGATGCGGATAAAATTTGGGTTGCCTCCCCCGCAGAATTAGGCATGGTCTTCGACCCCACGGCCAGCGCCTTGGCCGCTTATTCTTATGGACGAAAAGATGGTTTGTTCACAGCGCTCGCAAATCAGATCAGCGCTGGCGGACTTGGATCAGACGTTGCGCCCGTTGTCATCTTCGACCAGCGCGTGGCATACTCTTATTTGCAAAATATTGCGGCACAGGTTGATCAGTCAGTTGTTGAAGCAAGTTTACGCTTGGAAGGAACGAACGTCGTTTCAGAGCCAGGTCGGTTGGGGCGTTCGTTAAATCTGGATGCCACTTTAATTTATCTGGGCGCGCGGTTGCAATCCTTCCGCGATGGGGAAGTGCCGCTTGTCATTCAGGAGACTTCTCCAAAGTTGATGGATGTTTCATCACAGGCAGAAGCCGCCCGCCGCATTCTCAGCCAGCCATTGACCATTACCTTGCCAAATTATCGCGAGGGCGACCCCGGCCCGTGGACCTTTGATATTCCCGTCCTCGCAAACATGCTAGCCGTGACTGTCGTTGAAAATGGCGGCGTTACAGAAATGCAGGTTGGGCTTAACCCGGATGCCTTGCGTGCTTCCTTGAATGACCTGAAAGTTTTGGCCGACCGCCCATCCGCCAATGCCCGCTTCCTCTTTAACGACGAAACGGGTCTGATCGAACCCATTCAAGCCTCTGCCATTGGGCGAGTCATGGATGTGGAAGCCAGCATCGTTGTGATTAATGCCTCTTTATTAAGAGGCGAGCATAGCGTTGCCCTCAGTGTTTCAGAACAAACGCCTGCCGTTGCAGATACAGCCAATGGCGCGGAGCTGGGAATCACCCAACTTGTCGCTGAGCAGACCACATATTTCTATGGCTCCAGCACCGCGCGTATTCAAAATATCGTTGCCGGCGCTGCGCCTTATAATGGATTGCTTGTTGCGCCGGGCGAGACCTTTTCCATGGGCAGTGTGCTTGGCGACGTCAGCCTTGATAACGGCTTTGCCGAAGCCCTCATCATTTACGGTGGACGCACCATCAAGGGTGTGGGCGGCGGTGTATGTCAGGTGAGCACCACGCTTTTCCGCACCGTGTTCTTCGCAGGTTTTCCTGTCGTTGAAAGAAATCCGCACGCCTATCGCGTTTCATATTATGAAAAGACTGTCAGCGGCGCAAATGACCCGGACCTTGCTGGCTTGGATGCCACCGTCTACTTCCCGCTTGTGGATTTTAAATTCTTGAACGACACACCCTACTGGATCTTGATGGAAACCGAAGTCAATGGCGAAAGCCTTACCTGGAGACTGTATTCCACCTCCGATGGACGCAGTGTCACATCGGAAACGACAGGCCCGATCAATGTTGTGCCTCCACTGCCGCCAATCTTTGAAGAAAACCCGGAGTTGAAAGCAGAACAAATAAAACAAGTGGATTATCCCGCCCAGGGCGCAGATGTGAACGTAACACGTACCGTTTGGCGCAATGGTCAGGTCTATTTTACAGATCAATTCCCGACATACTATCAGCCGTGGGCGGCAGTCTGTGAATATGGACCCGGCACAGAAGACCCTGAAAGGGCAGCCAAAAAGAAAGAACTTTGTCTCTCGCCAAATACTTAAAATAACAAACTATTTTCGCATGGTACAATCCCGGCCTGAAAAAGGAGAATACATGGTCAGTTCAGAATTGCTTGAAATATTACGTTGCCCAAATTGTGTGCGCGAAAAAGACGGCCTGCTTGTCTTGTATAAGGATACCTGGCTCATCTGCCAGGATTGCGGGCGCAAATATCCGATCGTGGATGACATCCCCGTGATGTTGATTGACGAAGGGGATAAATGGATCAACACCGCACAGGATCAACTTCCCATCCCTCCGCCCGCCAAATAAATATGCTTGCATTGAGCGTAGTCGAAATGCAAGCCCTGCTGGCCGAATTAACCAGCGGCGACGACACTCGCGCAGAAAATTCCATTCCTGCGCTGACACAATTGGGAATGGCGGTGATCCCAGCTTTACTGGATTTGACACACGCTAAAGAGTCCGACACCCGCTGGTGGGCAGTGCGCGCCCTCGCCGCTTCGCCTCACACTTTGACAGTGGATCTGCTCCCGCTCCTCAATGACTCGGCCCCCGAAGTGCGCGCCGCCACCGCCCTCGCTCTTTGTAACCATCCACACGAAGATGCGATCGAGGCATTAATCCGTACTCTGGCTGACGAAGATACTCTTACGGCGGGTTTGGCAGGCAATGCTCTTGTGAAGATAGGCAGTCCCTCAGTGCCAAGCCTGCTAGATGGCATGAAAGATGCGCCGATAGGCATTCGTATTCTGACTTTACGCATTCTCTCAGAGATTCGAGACCATCGCGCCATTCCTGTTATGATGAAATGCCTTGGAGAGGAATCGGCAGTGTTGCAGTACTGGGCTCAAGCAGGCCTGGAACGACTTGGGCTGGATATGGTATATATTAAACCCTGAGGTTTTTGAAAAAATGAATAGACTTGAATTCTTGAAAAAAATTAAATTTCCAAAACTTGGGCGTCCTTCCACTGGGCAATTAATATTTTTTGGAGTGACCGTGGCGCTGAGTGTTGCCGTGTTTATTTTTGTTAGTAACTTCACTGCCTGCTGGGCGCTGACTGATTTGCCGGGGATTTCCCCTGCCAGTTGCGAAGGAGGTTTGGGCGCTCTCACCCAATTTAACCCTGAAGGAACTCCGATTGCATTGGAAGATTTGCCTCCCACGCCACTTGTCGCTCCCGAATCTGCATTGCCTCCCGCCTGGGATGGCGCCAGCCGCATCAATATTCTATTTATCGGTTTGGACGCACGAGACTGGGCGGCGAATCAAGGCCCGCCGCGCTCGGATACCATGATTCTTTTTACGATTGATCCGCTCACAAAAACTGCGGGTATGTTGTCCATTCCGCGCGACTTGTGGGTGAATATCCCTGGTTTTGGGTATAGCCGCATCAATACTGCCTATTCAAGTGGAGAAGGCGCACAACTGCCCGGCGGCGGCCCGGGACTGGCCATGAAAACTGTTGAACAATTGCTGGGCGTTCCTGTGCATTATTTTGCCCAGATTGATTTCTTAACCTTCATTGATATGGTTAATGTTCTTGGGTGTATTACAGTTGTGCCTGAGGAGCGTCTGGTTCTCGACCCCATTGGTTCCGGGCTGGATCATGTAGTGATTACGCCAGGCGGCAAGCGCAAACTTTGCGGCTGGAAGGTGCTAGCTTATGCCCGTACACGCAAAACCGAGGGAGGCGATTCCGATCGTTCTAGACGCCAGCAGCAGGTGATCTTCGCGCTTCAACAAAAAATATTCGACCCAGAGGTGTTTCCATCATTGATTGCCCAGGCGCCGACACTTTATAAACAGCTGTCCAAGGGTATTCATACCAATATGCCCCTTGAAGATGCCATTAAGCTGGCCGTGCTCGGCAAGGATATTTCACGCGACAGCATCAAAACCGGTGTGATTGATACAAGCATGGTTACGTTCGATAACGTAATTCTGGGCGGGGAAAACGCCAGCATCATGAAACCGATTGCGGATAAGATTCGTGTGTTGCGCGATGAGATCTTCACCTCAAGCGGACCTCTCAGCCCTCTCGCACAGGGTGACCCGTCTGTGCTGATGCGGGATGAGGAAGCGCGCGTACGAATCTTGGATGGCACTTTTACCGGACTCGATCAACGCGCCGGCGCATTCTTCCAATCCTACGGCATGAATGTGACCGAGGTTGGCTCTGCTCCTGAAGCTTATGGGTCAACCGTTATTATTTTGTACGGGCCCAAGCTTTATACATTGCGATGGATGCAGGGCGTCTTTGGTATTTCAAACCGGCAGATCAAGTTCAGTCCCGACCCAAGTTCTTCAGTGGATATCGAGATCAGGATCGGTACGGATATTGCCGGAAGTATTCCGTAAATAGGTCAGTACAATATTACAACAACATCCCTTTCATTAAGAAAGGGATGTTGTGCTTGTGGCCCAGAATATCCTTGCGGATTTACTTCAATCTTTCCGCCACGATCTCCGCTACATCTTTCACTTGAATGTTTCCTCCATCTGCTTTGGATGCATCGCTCATCATTGTCAAGCAGAATGGACAGCCCACAGCAACCGTGTCCGCGCCCGCCGAAGGTCCTGCATTAAGCAGGGTGGTTTTTGCCTCAGCAAATCTGGCTTCATTTACACGTGCCGTGCCATTCTCCTCTTCCTTCCACATCTGCGCGCCGCCCGCACCACAACAGAAGGACTTGGCTCCCTTGCGCGGCATTTCAACCGTTGTCACGCCTGCGCTTTCCAATGTTGAACGAGGAGCATCAAACGTTTTGTTATGTCGTCCCAAATAACACGGGTCATGGAAAGTGACTTTCATATTGTCACCTTCCAGGTTCATTGAAATCTTGCCTGCGCCGACCAACTCATTAATTAATTGCGTGTGATGGATCACCTGATAGTTTCCACCAAAGGCAGGATACTCATTTTTGATCGTATGCAAACAATGCGGACAAGTCGTCACGATTCGCTTTGGCGCGACCTCATTCAAGATCTCAACATTCTGTGAAGCCAGTCCAAAGAAAATATCTTCACGTCCCGCACGGCGAGCCGAGTCGCCTGTGCAGGCTTCATTCTTTCCAAGCACTGCATAATTGACTCCCGCCGCGTTCAATATTTTAGCGAAGGCTTGCGCAGTCTTTTGCGCACGTGAGTCCGTTGCGGGCGCGCATCCGACCCACCATAAAATTTCAGGTTCACCGTTTTGCTCAATCGTCGGCACAGACATCCCCTCCGCCCATTTCATTCTATCCGCTTGCGAAACATTCCACGGATTTTGATTGCGTTCCATGCCTTTGAACGCGGTCTCCAATTGTTTGGGGAACACGCTTTCCATCATCGAAAGATTTCTGCGAATATCTAAAATATCGCGCATCGGTTCATTGCCAACAGGGCAAATGTCCACGCATGCGCCGCAACTAGTGCAAGCCCACACCGCTTCTTCAGAGATCAACTCGATCATTGGGACATCAGTCAAGCCGCCATCGTTCAAATGATAACGCTTGTTAATCTCCAACGCGGCGGGTGAAAGCAGTTTACCCGTGTTGTATTCAGGGCACACTTCCTGACAGCGGAAGCACATGATACAGGCGTAGCTATCCATGATCTGCTCCCAGCCCAGGTCCTTCATTTTTGCCGCGCCAAATTGTTCGATGGTTTGATCGTCGAGATTGATGTAGCTCAACTGTCCGATTGATTTTCGTTCAGGCTTCAACGCAAAATTTAGGGGAGCAAAGAATAAGTGAATATGTTTTGAATATGGGAAATATGGAAGAAACGCGACAACTGCGCCAATGGACAACCAAAACGCAATATGCTCTCCTGCGACTAAAACCCTCGCATCCACACCTGACCATAAGCCTGCTACCGCCGAGATGGTTGGCTGCCAACTGTCAGCGTGACCTGCCAACGCCAACCCGAAGGATTCCCCCAAAAACCGCATCAGGTTATGAATAAAGATAAACGTCGCAACGATTGCTGAATCACGCAGGATGCCAAAACGCGCTTTGGGATGCAGAAGAGTTGTCTCGCGCGTGGATAAAGTCGCGGGTCGCAGGATGAAGCGGCGAAGGACCATTGCCACAATTCCAACGATGATCGCAACATTCGCAATATCCGCAAGTAGTCTGTATGCATCCCCAAACAACCCAGTGTTTTCGAGTAATTTAAATCCAGTGTATGCGTAAATCAAATCCGCAAGATTGATTAGTAGAAAAGATAGAAACCCCCAGCCGATGAGTCCATGCAAAATGGATGTCCACAGGCGGAAACGGAAAACGGGCTGGAACAATCCCACCTTTAAGATGAGATCACCAATCCGTTTGTAAGCTAGTGACCATTCTATTTTGCCTTGCCCGCTATTGATGTGTTGCATAATCCGCGCAAAGCCGCGATATGTAAAATAGAACGATACAAGTGTTGCAATTACGAAGAGGATTTTTTCAATGGTTGAAAGCATGGGGCCTCCTGGAATCAATATGTCATTGCCTCGCGAAGTGCGCTCGCAACGACATCATAGGCCTAGTTTAGCACAACTTCATACCGCTGTTGCAAAATTTACTAAACTGTCCCAAATCTCAGTGTTGAGTTTTTCAAATTGTGATTGTGCGAATTCCCAGAATAGCCTCTGTGCGCGCGTAAATGGAAAATCAATATGACGTGCCATGTAAATTGTGCGGCGTAGATCAAGACCATCCATTTCCACTTTTTTAATTTGCCTCAAAGCAAGTCCGCGGGCCGCCACTATTTCAGATACAAAGGCAATGCCTACGCCGCGCTCCACTGCCATTTCAATGGCTTCGGCACTGCCGAGTTCCATCACAACTTTAAGTGTATCCAACGTGATGTTGTGACATTTTAGACCTTCCAGCACGGTTTCACATGTGCCAGATAATTCTTCGCGCGAGATGATGGGCTGGTCCAGCAGATCAGCAGGCAGGGCGTGACCGTAATCTGCCCAAGGGTGGTTGGCAGGGACGATCAGGATGATTCTATCTTCGAACAGGGGAAAACATTCAATGTCGCGGTGTTCGATGCGGTGGCTGGAAATGCCAATTGGGATGATGCGGCTGAGGAGCCTGTCCACAACGGAATCGCGACTCATAACTTTGACGCGCGGATGCACAGTGGGATAGTCATGACAGAACGTGGCGAGCAGGGTGGGTAACAAATATCTTCCTGCGGATGTGGAACAACCAATCAAAAGTTCGCCGCCGATCTGGTTGTTAACATCGTGCAAGCCATCCTCGAGCAACCGCGCCGACAAAAGAACTTCGCGCACCATTGGCAGAATGGTCTGGCCGGCTTCACTGAGTTGTACCGTGCGGCCATGGCGTGTAAATAATTCCACGTTGTAAGCGCGTTCAAGCGATTGAATATTCTGGCTGATGGCAGATTGTGACATGTGCAGTAGTCGCGCAGCCCGGCTAAAATTTTTTTCTTCGGCGGCAACCAGGAACACACGCAAGGCGGATAACTCGACCATTTTCTTCTCCGTAATAAGAAACTCTGATACTTGTCTACGGTAAGGATAAGCGTTTGTCATAATCGTTGCCAGTGAGAATTGTCAATACTTGTGTGTGAATGGATGGGGAGAATACCCCAGAAGAAAAACAGCCCACGAGAAACCCCGTGGGCTGTTTTGTGCTATGTCATTGCGAGACGGTGCGCAGAGCGGTCCGTCGAAGCAATCTCCTGTATATTGGATTCATTTCTTCGACGATTTTTCCAACACTTGGAAGTGATTGCTTCACTCGCAATGACATCCAGTTTACTTGACTACTGGAAGTTCAGCGGAAGCCCAACCGTTCATGCCGCCATTCAAGTTACGGACATTGGTATAACCCAGGAATTGCAGATACATCATGGTAATCGCGCCGCGATGACCGGA
>DATEDD010000063.1:0-3508 GCA_035286565.1 Anaerolineales bacterium | reverse complement strand
CATATGCCGGAGGTTCAGCTACCAGATTTTCGTGCGTGCGATACGGGAACGTCGTCGGCTCGCGCGGTTCGATCGTTCCATTATTCCTAAAACAACGCGCAGGCGGAAGGATCACCGTCACCGATGATCGTATGACCCGCTTCTGGCTTTCATTGGATCAAGGTGTTCGTTTTGTAATGACCTGCATCGAACAAATGGAAGGCGGCGAAGTTTTTGTTCCCAAGATCCCCAGCACAAAAGTTGTTGATCTTGCCAGAGCCATCGCGCCGAACGCCGAAATAAATATCATCGGCATTCGCCCTGGCGAGAAATTGCACGAAATGCTGATCTCGGAAGATGAAGCGCGCCACACCATTGAACTCGATAAAATGTTTGTTGTGCAGCCAGCCGAAGCCATCTGGTTCGGGTATTCATGGCAATCCAAAGGCAAACCCGTAAAAGAAGGTTATTATTATTCAAGTGATAACAATTCAGAATGGCTTGATGTTGAAGGTATCAAAAAATATATTGCGCCGTTCGAAGAACTGTTCACGCAAGGCAAACTCGAAGGATGAGGATGTAAACATGTACACACGTACAAAAGTACACAGGTTGGCGGCAGGTCTTCATGAATACATGTTTCCCTGTATACATGTCTACACATTTATCATTGGGTGCCAATCATGAAATTGCTCATTACTGGAGCCAGTGGTCTGCTTGGTATCAATCTCGCGCAAGAGACGATGTCTGAGCATGAAGTCCTCGGTGTGGATCGCGGTAAGCTGGTCAATGCGCCTTTTAAAGTTTTGAAAGCGGATTTACTGGACTCTGGTATTGTGAATTCCATCCTCGACTCTGTACGCCCCAACTGGCTGATCAACTGCGCGGCGCTTGCCGACCTGGATGCCTGCGAGAACAATCCAGATCTTGCCCGCCGCCTAAATATTGATCTGCCCGCGCAAATAGCAAAGGCTTGCAAAGCACGCGGCATTTCCTTCGTCCACATTTCAACGGACGCAGTTTTCGATGGTAAAAAAGATGGTTTCTATACAGAAGAAGATTCACCTAATCCGCCCGGAGTGTATTCGCAAACCAAGTTGGAAGGGGAGCAGGCAGCCTTATCTGAAAATTCGAAAGCAATCGTGGCGCGTGTCAATTTCTACGGCTGGAGTTTAAACGGCAGACGCAGCCTTGCCGAGTTTTTCTTTAACAATCTTAGTGAAAACAAAAGCATAAGCGGTTTTTCAGATGTCATCTTTTGCCCAATGCTGGTGAACGATACGGCCCGTATTTTGATAAAAATGCTCGAGCGTCGTTTGAGTGGTTTGTATCATCTCGTAGGACCGCAAGCCATGAGCAAGTATCAATTTGGCGTGGAGGTCGCCCGTAAATTCAGTTTGCGGGATAGTGAAATTTCACCGAAATCCATCCATGCCTCCAGCCTCAGCGCCCGTCGTTCCAACAACTTATGGCTTTCCACCCACAAGTTGTCCACAGACTTGGGCGAAGTTATGCCTGAGTTTTCCACAGGTTTAGACGAGTTTTACAAACAATATCAGAAAGGTTATCCACAGAAAATCCGCAGTTATCAACAGGCATAGGTCGGTTTGGCAACACCGCACTCCCGAAAAGGCGTCGGGACGATGTGGCGTACGGCGCAAGTGTCCGATATATTAGAGTTATCCACAGGAAGATCCCAGTTATCCACAGGTTCCACCCACCTTTATCCACAGAAATGGAGGATTTATGGAAATTAAATTCGGAAAACACACAATTGGATTAAATCACCCGACCTATTTCATTGCGGATATCGCTGCCAACCACGATGGCAACATGGATCGTGCCAAAGAACTGATTCGCCTTGCCAAAGAAGCAGGCGCGGATGCGGCCAAGTTCCAGAATTTTGACGCCCCGAAGATCGTCTCGGATTATGGATTCAAAGCTATGAGCGGCGGTCGGGTTTCACATCAGGCCACATGGAAGAAATCCGTGTTTGAAGTTTATAAAGGCGCGTCCATTCCGTTTGACTGGTCAATGACCCTTGTGGAGGAATGCAATGAGGTAGGCATCGACTACTTCTCCTCACCCTATGATTTTGAAGCGATAGATTTCCTCGACCAGTATGTGGAAGTCTATAAGGCTGGCTCAGGTGAAATTGACTGGATCGAAGCCCTGGAACGCATGGCGAGTAAGGGCAAACCGTTTTTCGTTGCAACGGGCGCAGCCACAATCGGTGAAGTGCAAAAAGCAGTTCATGCTATTTTGAAGATCAATAAACAGCTGGTTTTGATGCAATGCAATACAAACTACACAGCCAGCCCGAAGAATTACGATCACCTCCATGTGAATGTCTTGAAAACCTATGCGGCCATGTTCCCGGATGTGATATTGGGACTATCCGACCATACGCATTCGGTAGCTCCCATCCTCGGCGCGGTGACTTTAGGCGCGCGCGTGATCGAGCGTCACTTCACTGATAGCAATGACCGCGAAGGACCAGATCACAAGTTTGCGATGAACCCTGAGAATTGGGCGAAGATGGTCGAAGAGACGCGCTTACTCGAACGCTCCCTAGGCAGTTCAGATAAATTTATTGCAGATAATGAACAGGATACGCAAATCGTACAGCGTCGCTGTCTGCGTGCGGCGCGCGATATTAAAGCAGGCGAAGTCTTTACCCGTGACATGATCGACGTGCTTCGCCCTGCCACACCTGGCGCGATCAAGCCTGACCAAATAGAAAACGTTCTCGGCACGAAGGCGCTGACAGATATGTCTTTCGGCAAGGAATTGCGCTGGACGGATTTGGGCGCATAAGAAATCACATGTCATGCGAGGAGCGCTCTTGCTATTTGCGACGAAGCAATCTCCAACCTAATTTAGGATTGCTTCGTCGGGGAAAGCACCCTCCTCGCAATGACGAATTGTGTATTATGAAAATCATCTACTTCTCCCTCGGTTACAGCACACATGATCATCGCTTCTTGAAAGCTATTTCAGATGGCGGGCACGAGGTATTCTTTGTCCAATTGGAAGGGAATATTCAACGAGTGGAAGATCGCTCGGTTCCTGAAAATGTGACTCAAGTCATTTGGAAGGGCGGACGTGAGCCGTTTCGCTGGGGCAATCTCGTGAAGTTGGTTTTAGACTTTCGACGTTTGACCCGCGAGATCAAACCTAACCTCATCCATGCTGGACCGATCCAAACCTGTACGTTCATTGCGATATTAAGCGGGTTTCGTCCCATCCTCACCATGTCCTGGGGATTCGATTTGATGGGAGATGTGCATAAAAGCAAATGGATGGAATGGGTGACGCGTTACACATTAAAACGTTCAACGTTTTTTACAAGCGATGCAAAAGTGACACGGGATACTGCTTTGAAATACGGGATGAATCCCAAGAAAACAATTATCTTCCCTTGGGGTGTTGATCTCGAGCATTATTCGCCGACCACTGACTATCGACCGTCAACCATGGTCAGTCGTCCTTCGTCCGCGGTCACGCTATTCTGCAACCGCTCCTGGGA
>DATEDD010000062.1:0-3663 GCA_035286565.1 Anaerolineales bacterium | reverse complement strand
TGGATGCGGAGGTCGGGTCCGAGCCATCGAGGATAAAAGCGACTTGCGCGTTACCGTCATTGAGGCGCTGAGCATAATCGGGCGGGATGATGACCGCGGCGCGCGCGTCACCCGCCGAGATCAGGGCTTCGATATCCGTTTCTGAATCAACGGAATATGCGATGCGGAAATAATCGGCGGCACGGTAGGAATCTAACAAGGCGCGGGACTCGCTACTGCGGCTTTGGTCCAGCACAGCGAGTGGAATATTGCGGACGTCGTTCGTTGCCGAATAGCCGAGCAGGAACAATTGCATGATCGGGATGACAAGGATCATCACGAGCGTGCGCACATCGCGGAAGATCTGAATGAATTCCTTGCGGATGATGGACATTAAGCGTGAGTTCATTTCGACTCCATAGTGACGTTTGACGTTAAACGTTCAACTTCGGATGGCGAAAGATGAAAGAAAAATTTCATCCTTTATCTTTCATCCTTCATCCTTGCGTAGTATTCCATGCAGGTAAATATCCACGTAGGCATCCATGGGATTTTTGGGCATTAGCGCGTTCAGGTGGGAATGCCCGATAATCATTTCGGTAAGCATAAAAGAAATAATCAATCCGAAGAAAGAGCGAACGAGCATGGCGGGGTTGGTGATTCGCAACTCCTTCCTCGATTTGACCAGTTTTTCAAAGATGGGTAATATTTTGGGAGCGATCTCGCGTAAAAGCGACGCGCCGTGTTTGCCGTTGAATTCCACGAACTCGATAAACATCAAATTCAGGTAATAAGGCTGTTTCTTCAATTCAATCATGCTGATTTGCGCCGCGTTCTTCATAAAGTCTCCCACCGTCTCCCCTTGCGCTTCGAGAATGGCGGGCAAAACCTTTTTGTAGGGGTGTTTGTCTATGATGATCGCTTCAAAAATTTCCTCCTTGCTTTTGAAGTGGTTGTAGATGCCGCCCAGCGCCAGTTCGGCGCGTTCCGCGATCTGGCGCATGGATGTGGCATGGTAACCTTTATCCATGAAGAGTTCCACGGCGGCGTCTTCAATGGCAAGACGGGTGGTCTCGCCTTTTGTTGGATTTTCCTTTTCTTTTACAGGCATGGTTTCCTTTTTCATAAAAATGAACGGACGTTCGTTTTTATTTTACGCAAAAGCAAACACCTGTCAAGGGTCAAAATCCAAAATGGTAAAATCAAAACATGCTCCCTATCACAATACTTGAAAAGGATATACGCGAAAACCTGAAACACAATATCACCGCCAACCTCTGGGATGGCGGTCTCTTTGGTGCGGCGCTAGGCTTTGCTTCATTCAGCACAGTTCTGCCCCTCTTTGTCGCCTCGATGACAACATCAGCTTTATTGATCGGCCTTGTCCCGGCCATCCATTCAGTCGGCTGGCAATTACCGCAACTCTTCACCGCCAGTCACGTCTCCCGTTTACGAAAATATAAACGGCATGTCTTGATGATGACCATACACGAACGCGTTCCATTTTTAGGCTTCGCCATCGTTGCCTTGTTACTTCCCGCAATTGGCCAGCAAATAGGTCTCATCATCACTTTTATATTATTAACCTGGCAGGGACTCGGCGGCGGATTCACCGCCAACTCATGGACAAGCATGATCTCAAAGATCATCCCGCCCGAAACACGCGGAACTTTTTTTGGATTTCAAGCGGGCATTGCAAATCTCTTTATCAGCGGATCAGCTGTCATTGCAGGTTATCTTTTGGACTACCTCGATTCACCGCTGGACTTTGCAGCCTGCTTCTTCATCGCAAGCATTTTCTTCACCCTGTCCTGGTTCGCGCTCGCGCTGACGCGCGAGCCTGAAGATACTGAAAAAATCATCCCGGAAGAAAAGACTCACTTTTGGGATGATTCCAAAAAAATATTACGCAAAGATAAAAATTTCAAATGGTTTCTCTCCACGCGTTTCCTTTCTCAATTCGCGACCATGGGATTCTCGTTCTATATCATTTACGCCCTGCGTCATTTCAACATGGATGCCGTCACTGCGGGCTTCCTCACAGCCACACTCACCATCTCACAAACCATTGGCAACATCAGCATGGGTTGGATCGGCGACCGTATTGGCCAACGCGCCATGCTGATCCTCGGTGCATTTGCTGCATTATTCAGTTCCATTCTGGCTTGGAACGCAGTCTCTATAACATGGTTCTACCCGATCTTCTTCCTTGCAGGCC
Source organism: Anaerolineales bacterium (assembly GCA_035286565.1). GTDB lineage: Bacteria > Chloroflexota > Anaerolineae > Anaerolineales > Villigracilaceae > Villigracilis. Next base: position 1,466 of record DATEDD010000062.1, on the reverse strand, counting down.
TGGCCAACGTCTCCATTTGGACAATCGGCATGGCTATGACCGTGAACTTCGGCACTGAAGCCGAACGCCCGCATTATATCGGCCTCTCGCAAACGCTTACCGCGCCTGCCACCATCATCGCTCCCTTGATCGGCGGCTGGATCGTAGACTCAGCAGGATTCATCCCCACGTTTTCAATTTCAATTGTGCTTTCAATTGTGATGATCGGAATTCTTGTGTTTTTAGTAAAAGACCCGCGCATTCATTTGACCGTGGACGATAGGCAATAGACGATGGAGAATGGTTTTATGGTCAATCGTCCATGGTCATTGACTAAAGAGAGTCAACTCAAAGGTGGTAGAAGCCTATAAACCAGAATCAACTGCCAGCAAAAGAGGAGGCGGATTGTCCTATTTCGTGTATGTCATCCATCACTGGCTTGTCTGACAAGGCATCGTTATACTTTTATTTATGAGGTATTCCCATGACAAATGAAGATCCCAGAATATTGGAACTACGCAAGATCCGCGCAAAAGCACTTGAAGGCGGCGGCGAGGAAAGAAATAAAAAGCAAAAAGCAAAAGGCAAGTTGACCGCGCGCGAACGCGTTGAGCTATTGCTCGACCCTGGAACCTTCAACGAGCTCGAGCCATTCATCACCCATCAAGGCGATGAGTTGGGATTGTTGAAAGAGAAATTTTACGGCGACGGCGTCATCACAGGCTATGGACAGGTCAACGGGCGGACAGTTTATTTATATTCACAGGATTTTACAATTTACGGCGGCACGCTCAGCGAAATGCAATCGCATAAAATTTGCCGCGTGATGGATTTGGCAGTCCGCAATGGCGTGCCATTTATTTCACTGATCGACTCAGGCGGCGCGCGCATCCAGGAAGGTGTGCGTTCAATGGGTGGTTATGCAGAGATTTTCAGGCGCAATGCACAATACTCGGGTGTTGTGCCGCAAGTAAGTGTAATGCTTGGTCCCTGTGCGGGCGGCGCGGCTTACTCCCCCGCTCTGACAGATATGGTCATCATGGTGGAGAAATCCTCGTTCATGTTTCTCACGGGTCCAGATGTGATCAAAGCCGTAACGGGTGAAGTGATCGACTCGGAATCATTGGGCGGTGCAAGCGTGCATACCTCGGTCAGCGGCGTGGCGCATTTGAGCGTACACAGTGAAAAAGCCGCGCTTGATATGACGCGGCATTTTCTTTCATATCTGCCTTCCAACAATGTGGAGAATCCGCCGTATGCGCAACCAAGTGATGAACTCTCGCGCATGGATGAATCGCTCAATAGCATCATTCCGCTGGACGCAACTGAACCTTACATAATGCATCAGGTGATTGAAAAGATCATTGATAAAGACTCCTTCCTCGAAATTCAACCTGATTGGGCGCGCAACGCAATCGTTGGTCTTGCGCGCATTGGCGGTCACAGCGTTGGCATTGTCGGTCAGGAGCCTGCCATCATGGCGGGCG
>DATEDD010000061.1:0-2878 GCA_035286565.1 Anaerolineales bacterium | reverse complement strand
TCTACACGTCCCTGCACTTTAAACAAATCACAATGCTTGAATTCCTGAGTTGTAATTTCCATATTTACTCCTTCATCAATTAGAGGGATTTGATATTGAATGTCAAAATTATATCATGTTCTTTTGGACTGGATTCGCCTTTATAGCTTCAAAAAATAATAATAATTATGGAAATCGAAAAAATGGACGGATAGCCCATGGACAAACATAAATGTATTTTCTGAATATCAATTGACACCCCCTCTCACATCAAGTATGCTTGCCAGCGTCCGGGCAGGCCCGGCGCGGCGAAGCCTTTCGAACCCCGCCAGGATCGAAAGATAGCAACGGTAAGGAAGAGTCTTCGGGCGCCGCCGGTCGCCTGCCTGGATATTTTTGTTTATAATCCAAACATGACATCCTCAAACCTAATCAAGATCGCCATCGCAATCAGCATCGGTATCGCGCTCGGACTCATCTATGGCTGGGTCATTGATCCCATTGAATATACCGACGTCCCGCCAAATATTCTCAGGGAGGACTATCGTGTTGATTACGTGTTGATGGTGGCAGAGGCATTCCAAAACGACCACAACCCCGAAACTGCCGCGCGCCACCTCGCCACCCTTGGGAGCGAACCCCCTGCAACCATTACAACCTCCGCATTGGAATACGCAAACCGAAATGGTTTCACACAAAATGAAATTCTCGCTTTGCAAAATCTCTTAACTGCCATGCAGATGGTTCAGCCGCCGGGGATTAACAACCCATGAGCCGACTCACCTTCCACAACACGACTCTACACCTCATCCTCGCGCTTCTTACCGGACTTGGGCTGGGTTTGGCGTATTCCTGGTTTATTTCCCCTGTCACATACGTGGATGCAAACCCCGCCATCCTGCGCGCTGATTTCAAAGATCAATACCGGGTTGTGATCGCCGCCTCATATGCATCCACTCATGACCTCCCCCGCGCCCGCGCCCGCCTTGAACTGCTCAGCGACGCAGATCCCATTGGCTAACTCAGCGCACAAGCACAACGCATAGTGGGCTTAGGCGAATCTCTTGAACGCGTGCAACCTCTCGTACAACTCGCCACAGATCTGCAGCAGGGTTTTGCAAGTGTTTCTCCCACCGCTACCCATTTTACAAACACAAACATTTTTAATACCCCGAACATTGAAACCACTGTTGATGAATTATCTGCAACCGAAACGCCAACAACCCAATTAATAGAAGAAGCCGCACCCTTCCCAACACTTTCCTTTGAACAAACACCCCTTGTGCCCATACAAGTCACAACCAATACGCCGCGTCCGACACGCTGGACAGCGACCCCCATCCCCGGGCCGGGCACACCCTTCACACTCGTCGGGCAAGACTCAATCTGCGAACCAGGCTTGCCATCAAGCTTGTTGCAATTCATCCTCATGGACGGGCGCCGCAAGCAAGTGCCAGGCATTGAGATCATCGTCACATGGAGTCAGGGTGAGGATCGCTTCTTCACCGGATTCAAGCCCGAGCTTGGGAATGGATTTGCAGACTTCGTCATGCAGGCGAATATTATTTATAACGTCCGCGTTGTAGAAGGCGGCGCATTCGTTCCAAACATCTCCGCTCCCTCATGCACAGACCCAAATGGAGTTAAGTATAGCGGCGGTTTATTGCTCACCTTCCAACAGCCCTGACTTTGCAACCAAATCCGCTTTCATTCGTTATATCTTGCAGACAAAACAAGGAGTAACGAATGAATACATCTTATCCAAATCAAAAACCTGGTTTACTTACCGCCATCGCGGTAATGACTCTCACCAGCGGCGTCATCAACCTCTTTTGGGGATTCATCGCATCTGCCACGGCACTCGGCACGATCATCGGCGTCATCTGCCTGCCCATCACCATCCTGCCCACCATTCTCGGCGTCTTCGAGATTATTTACGCAGCAAAACTATTGAGCGCGCAACCCGAAGCCGTAAAACCTTCACAGTCCATTGCGGTTTTCCAGATACTTACTTTCTTTATTGGTAATATCTTCTCGATGGTTGTTGGTATTCTCACGCTCATCTTTTATAACGATCAAAGTGTGAAAGAATATTTCGCAAAAATCAACGGAGTGCAAATTTATGCACCCATACAGCCCACGCCTATGCCTGAAATACTTCCCGTACCCTCCTCTGAACCTGCTCTTCCCGAACCCGAATTAATGGAAGAACCTGTCAAACCAAAACGCATTCGCAAAGTTGCTGGCAAACGATAAAAAACAGCTGCTCCCAAGAAGCGGCTGACAATTTAAATACATGATATTCTACCCCTTGACTCTCTCTCCCCTCACCCATAAAATGGAAGTACAAAATAACGGATCACAGGGAAGAGACTCAAAAATGTAGTGATAGAGCGCCGAAGGTGCAAATCTGGCGAAAGGCGATACCAGACGAATCTCTCAGGCAAAAGGACCCTGCATCCGTATAAAACTTCTGGAAAGTCTCAATTTATCCGAGACACCGACGGTGTAACATACCGCTGGTCGAGCAGGACGAGTGCACTTCTCGTTCGTACACTTGCACCGCACTGCGTTTAGTGCAATGCAGGTGTCGAGACCAGGGTATGAATCTCTCAGGTTCCATTACAGAGGACGCGCGATTCTATAATCGCACGTCCTCTTTTGATGCGCCAATATCTCATTATGTTATAGGAGAAATAAAAATGAACGTACCATCCAACCTCAAGTACACAAAATCCGATGAATGGTTCGACCCTTCCAGCGGAGCAGTCGGTATCACCGACTTTGCTCAGAGCCAACTCTCCGATATCGTTTTCGTTGAACTTCTCGTCGAAGAAGGCGAAGAAGTCACAGTAGGCAAAGCCATTGCTTCCGTTGAATCAGTGAAAGCCTCTGCAGA
>DATEDD010000060.1:0-7466 GCA_035286565.1 Anaerolineales bacterium | reverse complement strand
TAGAAAAAATGGTACCAGTCCTTGAAACAATTAAAGACCAACGCAACTATTTGACTCATAATATTTATGCTTTATTTTCAGGCTTAGTTGAGGAAACCATTTTGCCCAGATCTGAATTGCTTGATTCGGATGTATGGTCCTACACCGAACGTGCTTGGGAACTCAAGGAAAACCTAAACGGTATCGCAGACATTATTGCAGAGAAAAACAAATCTAGACAGAAAATGGAGTACACATGATCGTCGTTTCAGATATGATGGGAACGCTTACAACCGGCTCACCCTTTTTAGGTTTGGTGGATTGGGTAAAACATAACCAGAGCAAATTTCGCGCGAACCTTTATATGGCAGCGATCACACCCTCTTATCTAGACTTTATCCAAATGATACACGCAGAAAGGTATGAGTAGAGCGAGAAAGGCGGTAATTCGAGCGAAGGCGTGGGAGTTTTCGGGTTTCACTGTAAAACCGAGATGTTCGAAAATGGCGATGAGAGAACAAGGTTTTTTTCACAATACACAGAGCATCCGAAAAGGTTGGCAGTTTCTTGAAATACCATGCCGTTTGTTGAACAGGCAGTTTTTGTTTTTGGGCATGCAAATTTGCAAGCAAGGTTACTATGGAAAATAAACTCAGCAAGGCAGGCGTAATTCGCAGGATAGACAGATCAGCCCATTGTCTTTGTGTCTCTACTCCTAAATGAGTGCGAACTTCATGAAAGGTAACTTCGACTTGCCAGCGACGTACGAACCATTCGATGATTTGTTCTGGCGAGACCAAAATGTCGGTGCATAACAAAGCCTGTGTTTTGAATATCTTCTTTGGATCACGCACAATGACCCAGCGAATTGGCAATGGTGGTTTCCCGCTGTGAAACCAGACGGCAGTTTTTGATGTGATTTCAATGTCGCGTTTTTTCTCTCCATACCATTCTTGCACCGTCAGACGTTTCCAGCGAGTCAATTTATCTTCCGCGATTTTCTCCAATGTTGGCAAGCGCTTGCCCTTCTTGCGAGGGCGGCCCATCTTACCTGGCGCAGGTTTGACTGGTTCATACAAAGCAGCATCTAAGCGAAAGCGTGTGATCATACAAATTGGATTTTTCAACTGGCGCAACTGCCAAAGCAGGTCAATCACGGCGAAACTACTGTCTGCGACGATCACCAAGAGGCGTTTAGGGAGCCAGCGACGCGCTTGCAAGACCATCTGGTGTGCCCACTCAGTGAGTTTCTTATGCTTACGAACCTTGTCTGTGTAGTATCGCTCGGAAGGTGCAAGCACTGTGAGAAACGGCAATGCCCATACTCTTTTCGCCCATGGAATGGGCGCCAGTAACATCAAACTCAGCCAACGCAAGCCACTGGCTTTCACAAAATGGCTGTAGCTTGAGCGAACAGGGTCGCGATATATCCCTTTTGCTTTGATCTTTGAGCCGCGACGACGTTCAATCGTATCATCCAATCCCATGATGATTGGACCGCTAGTTGCAAAGGTACTTATCAATAATCCCAACAGAACATGGCTTGCTTCCAAGCTTGACCATACTGCACGATTGAGAACACGATGAAAGTTTTGAAAATGTTTTTCGCCACTCAAGCCCATCACTCGCAATGCCGCTGTGACAGTTCGTTCAGCAGGAGAGAGGATTGCACCAATCAGCAATATTCTGGCATGTTCCCAAATGCGCTTCGAGAACAGCCTCGCAAAGGCTCCAAGTATCGTGATATATTCTGCATGCAGGGTTGGCATTGGCTACCTCTTGGTCGAGTGTTTGCCTTAGCTTACCCTGCTTTTTGTTAATATTCAAATGGATAAAGTCTAGCTTATTTGCTCGCAAAAAATGGACTGATAGACTGGCAAATCTGGGGACAAAAGTTAATGGTCGATAGTCTGGCTTATATCAAGGACGCAAATCCTAAAAAATTAATTCAAGCCTCCGAATGGGTCGTGGGGCATGATTTGTGGAAGAACCGCCGCGAAGATGTGGTGGCGCGGCTCATCAAACATCGCGAAGATGGCGCAAAAGTTTATATCGCCAGCAGTGTCGTAGAGCCTTTTATTGAACCCTTCGCAAAACGCATCGGTGCGCAGGTGATCGGCACACCCGTTGAAATTGTGAACGGACGGGTAAAAATGGTCGGTCAGTTAATGGCAAATGAAAAGAAAATTGAGCAGGTGTTGAGTCGCCTCGGCGTTGAGCGTTTGGATATTGCCTATGGCGATACTGTGCTGGATATTCCCCTGCTTGAACATGCCGATCAGCCTGTGGCTGTTTATCCCGATGCGAAGTTGAAGAGCATTGCATTGGAGCGCGGTTGGGAAATCATTGGGGATACGCCGAAGTTTGGGTAAAACGTAGTCAAGTAAACAAGTGGATATGTTATTGGATGAGTAATCCTGAATGCTCTTCGAGAGGTGTATCGAGACCAAAGAATTGGTCGAGCTGCGGTCCTCGATGGTGAGATAATGATGATTGCTGGGATGATCTATCGGGTGTCCATGATCGAGAAGATTATCAGCTGGATAAAGCCTGCACAAATACATCCGCCATCTTATTGATGTTGATCTCTTCAGAAACGATTCGATAAGACTCTGCTCCCATCTTTCGCAAACGCGCTACATCAGACAGCGCGTTTTGCATTGTTGAAACAAGCGCGCCATAATCTTCGGGGTTGATCTGCCAGCCATTCCCCTCGCGGACAAGGTCATCCTGCGTGCCATCTCCTTTTGCAACGATGACGGGTAGGCCATAACTCATCGCCTCCTGCACTGCGAGTCCGCCCGTGCCAGGTAAAACGAACAGATCTGCTTGTTCATAATACGGCTTCAATTCAGCGCCATGTTTTGAGCCGATAAACTCAGCGGAGGGATAAACATTTTTGGCAAGTGACTCTAACCCTGCGCGTTCAGGTCCATCGCCAATAATGATCAATCGTGGTCTTGGTTCAATCTCTGCACAGGCGCGCAATAAATAATCAACTCGTTTTCGAGCCTGCAACCTGCCCACAAATAATATTGTTGGTTTAACGTTTAACGTTGGACGTTCAACGTTAAACGTGAGTGCGGGTGAAACAGAATTATGCGCCACAAATATTTTCTCGCGCGGATAACCAAGCGCGGCGTATTCATCGGCTCCGCGTTGGCTGTATGTGAGCATCGCATCAAATTGATTAATGAAATGCGACCTCACCCCTGCCCCTCTCCTAAAAGGAGAGGGGTTCCCCAATCCCCAGCCAATCACTTTTCGTCCGTGCGCGCGCATCCACTTGACTGCGGAAGGCGTGGATAGATAACGGGGATTCGCCTCCACGATCAACGCATCTGGATTCCATTCTTCGAGCCAGTTAATAATACCTAATTGATAACAAAGGTAAAATGCACCGCCGAACAAATGAATGTTTTTTGCTGATTGGTAATGGGTAAATTGTAATTGTGCCGCGGATACAATACTTTCTGCGGGTCGCGGCATTCCCGCGAAGACACTCATGCCGCCTTCACAGGCTTGCGCGAGTAAATCAAAGAACTGGGCACGATAACTCGGAAGTACACGCTGCTGCAAACCAAGCTTGCCAGAAAACTTGATCATTAACTTCCCTGCACATGTGGAGCCGGCCACGCGGGCGATTTATGCACATGCACAACTTTCCACGCGTCATTGATTTTCACCATCACACGGCTTTCATTATGCGAGGCAACTTTCACACCTTCTGGCAGTGCCGTACTGATCAACAATGTATAACTTGCAATCGCTGTTTCGCCGTATCGTTGTATATGCAAATTCGCCAGATCAAAACGGCTTTGCGCTGCATGCCCTTTATCCTGCGCGCCAAACACAGAGCCGCGCTCCGCATTGGATGTCATCATAAATTCGTGAAACGGCAAGCCATCCAAACGATGCGGCGTCACCCACCATTCATATAGTGTGAGATCCTCCGCCGTCGTATCGTGATATGAAGCAATATCATTATTCATGATCCCCTGCAAATGTTTCAAAAGAAATTCATGAACTTCCTGATCCATGACTTAATCCTCCAGCAGAACTTTCAAATAGGAATCGACCATCTGATCCAGACCGAACTCAGCCTCAGCGCGCCTCCGTGCGGACTTGCGGAACTGCTCCTGTTTGGTCAACACTGCCTGCGCTGATCCAGCCAGCGCAGCAATATCAGGCGTTTCCAGCTTCCAGGGATTTGCGCCGTATGAAACAACACATCCCGCAGAATCTGTGACCAGTTCCTTAAGCGAGCCGCTGTCAAACCCGATCACAGGCAGCCCGCAAGCCAGCGCTTCGATCACGGAATTCGGGCAAGGCGGATTGACCTCCGCGCAATACATGAGGTGCGCAGAGCGCGCCAACTGCGGAATTTGTTCGCGCGGAATTGTACCTAAAAATTTCACAGGCACTTTGCTTTGCAATTTTCGCTGGGTGGCATCATCTACTTTTCCAGCCACGACCACTTCCATTGGAAATTTCTCGGAAAGTTTTTCAGCCACGGCAACCCCATAGAACAAGCCTGCATTCAAGCCGCCCGCCAGGCTGCCTTCCAACAACAACATGCGATATCTATCCTGCGGGCGTTCATCCGTTCCATCTGGCGAATAGACGTTCAAATCTACGCCATTGATGATCACAGACGCGGGCGCTTTTGCAACCCCGTACCAATCATCCCACCATTTGCGAATGAACTGACTCTGATAGATGACGCGATCTGCGAAACGACCTCGTATCAAAGCCAGTATCGCATTCCCGTACTCCGCACGGAGGTGATAACGCGCTCCCGTCCAGCGCACACGCTGCACCCAGTTAATGCCGTCCAATCTTTGGACGACGCGAATGCCGCGCCGCCGTGCCCGCCACAGGTCAGGCAGGAAGCGCGTGCCTGCGATGACTAGGATTGCGTCAGAGTTGGCTGAAAGGTCGTAGGTAAAATCAATCCCACGCGTCCTTAATCCTTGTTCAAATTTTATGCGAAAGGACGCCATGCCGCCCGTTCCCTCAACACGCGGGACAATACAAATCTTTTTCATCTATCCATTATACAATCTTCCATATCATTCACGCGAAGCGTTCATTCTTAAATTATGGTATCCTTAACTTACATCATTTAGGGAGCATTATTTCATGTACATCGCCATCGAAGGAGTGATCGGCGTGGGAAAAACCACGCTTGCACGCCTCCTGCAACCGACATTCGAAGCCGAAGTCCTGCTGGAAATATTTGAGGAGAATCCATTCCTCTCCGATTTTTACGCAGACCGAGCAAGATACGCTTTTCAAACCCAGATTTTCTTTTTGCTCAGCCGCTACCATCAACAAAACAACAGCGTCCCCAAGATTCTTGATTCCAAAAAAAACCTGATCGCAGATTATACCTTCGCAAAAGATGCGCTCTTTGCAGGCATCAACCTAAAAGGCGATGAGTTGGTTATGTATCGCAAGGTGCATGAAGCGCTCGGTGAAAAAATTCCCAAACCAGACCTGCTTGTCTATTTACAAGCCCACACCGACACGCTCATGAGCCGCATCGCCTTTCGCGACAGATCCTACGAAAGGCAAATGGAACGCGCTTACATTCACGAACTTAACAACGCGTATGAAGAGTTCTTTTCGAAACCATACGACCACACGCCTGTGCTAAAGATAGATACAAACGACCTCGACATCGTCCGCAACACGGAGCATCTTCATCTGATACAGAACCGCATCCGCCAAACCTTGAACCTGACTCCGTTTCAACCAAGTTTGCCTTTGGGTTAATCGGATCATTATGCGAGTCACCCGTAAATCACTCATTCGTATTGCGAAAGAGACCGCCCAGGAGCGGGCCTATAACGACCCCGATATTATTGCCGCCTACCTGACCGGTTCCCTGCTTAATGTTGAACCGATGCTCGGCGGCACAGCCGATATTGACCTGGTTTTCGTCCACAAGAACCTGCCAGCCAAACCACGCGAATTTGTCAAACTGACGGTTGATTTCCACCTCGATATCAACCGCCGAGCAAGGGATGAATTCAAATCACCCCGCTCGTTGCGTGGCGATCCCTGGCTCGGTTATGAAATATATGATCCGATCTTATTGTATGAACGCGAAAAATTCTTCGATTTTGTACAAGCCAGTCTGCGCGCAGGCTCTGACTTTGAAAAGCCTGCGTTCATGCTGCAACGCTGCCGAAAAATGCTCTCTCATGGCCGCGGAATCTGGACGGATCTATCAGAGATTGAAACAGCCGCAGGACCAAAGGAAATCAGAAAATATATGAAGTCCCTTTTCCATGCCATTAACAGCGTGGCAGAGTTAAGCGGGCCGCCCATTCATCAACGCAGATTGCTGCTTGAATTCCCTGCCCGCGCAGAAGAAGCGCAAAAGCCTGGCTTGGCCGTTGGCGCGTATGGCCTGATCGGCGCGAACAGGATAGATGCCGACAAAGTAAAAAGCTGGCTGGCAGATTGGAAAGCGGCGTTTTCAGTTGCAAGTGAAAATAAAAAAGTAGATTTACGTATTCATGATTGTCGGTTAAATTATTACGAGAAAGCCATCAAAGCGATGCTTGAGGGTGAAACGCCTCTGGCCGCACTCTGGCCGCTCCTGCATACTTGGACTCTCTCCGCTGAGGTGCTGCACGGCGATCATCTTCAATTCTGGCAAAAGGCCTGCGAAGAGTTGGGGTTGCTTGGTGACGGTTTCACGGAACGCGTGCAGGGTCTCGATCAATTCAATGATGAAATCCAGGCTACACTTGATGAAATCGCAACCGCCAATGGGCTGGAAACGGATCCAGGGATATAAGTAAAACTTCCGAAATTTAGTAAACAAATCTTTTACCGATGAAATCATCCACCTTTCCGTTTATTTTGCAAGCCCTGCTCGCTGCGGTATTTTTCGGGGCGAGCGCGCCCATCGCTAAATTATTATTGGGTGACATTGCACCGATCTTCCTCGCGTCGTTCTTGTATCTCGGCAGCGGGACAGGGACTCTTCTCGTCAAGTTGACCCAGCGAATGCGCTCCAAAGAAGCCGAAGCAGGAATCAAATCCCCAGATATTAAATGGCTGGCAGGCGCGATCATCTCAGGCGGGATCTTCGCACCCATTATTTTAATGCTCAGCTTGAAAAGCACACCCGCGTCCACGGCTTCTTTGTTGCTAAACTTTGAAGGCGTTGGAACAACCTTGATCGCCTTGTTGTTTTTCAAGGAAGCCATCAGCCGCCGCGCGTGGACTGCGATCATCGTCATCACACTGGCGAGCATTTTCCTCTCGACCAATTTCGAAAGCGGATTTGGCCTCTCGCTCGGCGCTTTAGGAATCATTCTGGCCTGTGTGCTTTGGGGCGTGGACAATAACTTCACGCGCAACATCTCAGGCAAAGACCCGCTTACGATCGTGGCATGGAAGGGATTAGTGGCAGGCACATTCTCGTTCCTTCTTGCAATTTTTCTCGGCAATCCATTCCCATCATTGAC
>DATEDD010000059.1:0-4968 GCA_035286565.1 Anaerolineales bacterium | reverse complement strand
GGTCCCGAGCAAGCCGAGGGCGAGCAGGCCGAGACCCATCAATACCAGCCAACGGTCTCCTTTTTTACGTGACCACTTGCCGATCAACCCTGCCTGAATGATGATGATGGTAATGCCCGCCAGCACGAACAAACCTGAGGTGTCACGCGCATCCATGCCGAGGCGGGTGAGCGTGAACAGTGAAAATAGTTGTTCGTATCCGCCAAACGCTACGCGATAGAAGAACATGATAATTAGAAGAAATCCGATGGCAGGTTGGTTGAGTGCGTTTCGTAACGCCCCAAACGAAAATGGACGCCGTAAGCGTGAGGCTTCGGGATTTTTCACTTCCTTGAAGGTTTCCTTGAACCAGAACGATGTAAGCAAAATGGATGAAAAGGAGAAGAACGCGGCGGTAAACGCCACGGCTTGATAGTTTTGCCCCGTTGCGGCAAGGACGATGAATGCCAGGATCGGTCCCAACACAAAACCGACACCGAATGCCGCGCCGATCAAACCTAGTCCCTGGGTGCGCGTTTTTTCGGTGGTGCTGTCTGCGATGGCGGCTTGGGCGGTGGCGATGTTCGCGCCGGAGAGACCGTCAATGACCCGCGAGAGGAACAACAGCCAGAGCGTATCAGCGAAGCCGAGCAGGATGAAACCCGCAAATGTCCCGATCTGGCTGACGACCAAAACTGGTTTGCGCCCGAAGCGGTCAGACAGCCGCCCAAGAATCGGCGCGCCGATGAATTGCATCATGGGATAGGTGGCTTGCAAGATTCCGATGATTAAAGGCGTCGTGCCGAAGCGTGCCGCGTACAATGGCAAAAGCGGAATGATTATGGACAATCCCATCAAGTCCACCAGCACAATAACCAGCACGGGCAGGATTCGTTTGAAATCGAGTTTTTCAGAGTTGGTGTTTTCGGTTGTCATAATTTATCTTCTTACAAAACCCTCCCCCAATTGCGTTCTTCAATTGGGGGAGGGTAGAGTGAGGGCGGGGATCGCGCCTAGAACATCAAAGCGTTGACTTTGTCTATTGATGCGCGATCAGGTCTAAGGTCCGCTTCCGTGAGGCTGTTGAGAGGGGTATCCACCAACTCGTAGATCGAAGTCAAATTCGGTTTGGTGGTATTCACATACAACAAACCAGTCACCAGCCAATTATTACGCTGGGATTCCTCCATCACGCGCAGAGCTTCGTAGCGATTGGTGGGATCATAACCTCTTTCAAGATTTTTCAATATGACCGTTGAACCATCGTGCATGGCAACTTCACGCACCTCGCCATCCTCCATTTCGCGCTCAAGGATGATTTCATTGCGCGGCGCAATGTAGGAAATTTCGTGCAAAGGCTCTTCGTGATCCTTGCCCCAGGCGTAGGAATGAAAGGCGTTTTCCTGATTGTTGAAGGTCACGCACGGGCTGATGATGTCCAGCACGGCGATGCCATCATGCGCGAGCGCGGCTTTGAGCAATTCCTTGACTTGCTTGGAGTTGCCGGCGAATGAACGCGCCACGAATGTTGCATTGGATACAAGCGCTTCCATGCATATGTCAACGGGCATGTATGGGTTCTCACCCTGGTGTTTTAATTGCAAACCTTTTTCAGCGGTGGCGGAGAACTGGCCTTTTGTGAGTCCATAGACGCCGTTGTTCTCAACAATGTAAACCATGTTTACGTTGCGGCGCATGATATGTTTGAACTGCCCCATGCCGATGCTGGCTGTGTCGCCGTCGCCTGAAATGCCAATGCCTCTCATTTGAGTATTTGCAAATAATGCGCCCGTTGCAATGGACGGCATCCGTCCATGCAGGCTGTTGAAGCCAAAAGTGCGGTTCAAAAAATATGCGGGCGATTTTGATGAACAGCCAATGCCGCTGAACTTCATTACATCTTCAGGGACGGTGTTCATTTCGTATAAAGCCGTGATGATCTGATTCGAGATCGAGTTATGACCACAACCCTGACATAAAGTGCTGGGTGCGCCGCGATAATCATTTTTGGTTAGGCCAGCGAGATTGACATTCATCGGTGCGCCAGCCATGGGGAGAGCTTCTGCCATTTTATTGCTCCTATTGTTGATTTATGTCATTGCGAGGAGGACGCTCTTCCCGACGAAGCAATCTCCAACACGGTCAAGAGATTGCTTCGGGCGAAGAACAACAACGCCCTCGCAACGACATATTATTTCCGCTTCGTCTTCTTGACCGTTTTGCCTGTTGCGGTTTTCTTTGTCATTTTCTTTGTTTTTGCTTTTATTGCAACAACCGCAGTTTTCTTCGGTTTTCCCTTTACAGCCTTCTGTTTACTGATTACTGCTTTTTTTCCACTGCTCACTGTCTTTGTGTGTTTCGCCAGAATACCTTCGCGCACCCATTTTGCCGAAGCCGGCAACCCATCATGATGTGCAACTAGTTTGAGCTTCATCGCAAACTGCGGATACTCGATCAAGAGAATTTGGCGCATCTGCCCATCGCGGTTCATTTCCACCACAAAGACCTGGTCATATTTTTCGATAAATTGGGTTACTTCCTCTGTGAAGGGAATGGCGCGTACACGCAGGAAATCTGCTTTGATGCCGTCTTCTTTTTCAAGAAGATGCTGGGCTTCGAGTATGGCGTTTTCCGTGGAACCGTAAGCAAGGATGCCAACCGTTGCGCCTTTAAGCGGGTGAGCAACGGGTTTGGGCATGAACTTACCTGCCTGATAATGTTTCTTTTTCAAGCGTTCCATGTTGCGCATGTATGCGTCGGAGTCTTCGGTATATTTTGCGTGTTCATCGTGGCCTGTGCCACGTGTGAAATATGCGCTCATCGGGTGCTTGTTGCCCGGAATCGTGCGGTAGGGAATTCCGTCGCCATCTTTGTCGAGGTAGCGCCCCCAATTGCCTTTGATCTCTTCCAAATCCTTTTCTGATAAGACCTTGCCTCGATCCATGGGTACTTCGGGATAATTGAAAGGCTTGCTCATCCACTGGTTCATGCCCATATCGAGGTCGCTCAAAACGAAGACGGGGGTTTGAACGCGTTCTGCAATATCAAAGGATTGCCAGCCGAAATCAAAACATTCGCTCACGTCACCGGGCAGGAGGATGATGGAATGCGAGTCACCGTGGCCGATGAAATATGTAAAGGTCAGGTCGCCTTGGGAGGTGCGCGTCGGCAAGCCTGTGCTTGGACCAATGCGCTGTACATCCCAGATCACGACAGGCACTTCGGCGTAATAAGCCAGTCCTGCAAACTCGGTCATTAAGGAAAGACCGGGGCCGGAAGTGGAGGTCATCGAGCGTAAACCCGCCCAACCTGCGCCGATTGCCATGCCAAGCGCGGCAAGTTCGTCCTCCGCTTGTACGATTGCATAAGTGTGTTTGCCGTCTTCGCGTTTGCGAAGAACAGGCAGGTAATCGTTCAGGGCTTCTGCCAATGAAGAAGCCGGCGTGATCGGATACCAGCCTGCAAATTGTACGCCGCCAAAAATGGAGCCGAGAGCGGCTGCGGTGTTGCCGTCTGCCATGATGAGTCCGTCGGTCTTGTCCATAGGCTCAAGGAGGAAAGGGTCTTTCTTTTCCAAATTGACTTTCGCCCATTCCGCGCCAGCCTTCAAGGCGTTGAAATTCATGTCAATAGGTTTTTGCTTGCCTTTGAAATGGAAGGTCAGCGCGGCCAGGATCTTGTCCAAATCCATATTGATCATTTGGGCAAGCACGCCCACATACACCATATTGCCGACCAGGTCACGAAAATCGGATGGCACATTCGGGTCGTTCTTCACGATCGTCTTGATCGGCATGGGATAGATGGTAATATCAACGCGCGTGATGGGTTGTCGAATATCGTCAGCATAGAAAAAGGCTCCACCCGGCGTAACAGATGCCAGGTCGCGCGTGAACGAATCAGGATTGATCGCAATGACAATGTCGTTGGTATCCTGCCTGGCAATGAATCCATCTTTATTGACGCGGATGGTATACCAGGTTGGCAAGCCTTGAATGTTGGAAGGAAAAAGGTTCTTGCCGGAGACAGGGATGCCCATCTTGAAAATGGATCGCAGGATGGTATTGTTGGCGGTGGAACTTCCTGAGCCGTTCTTTGTGCCAACGGTGATCGAAAAATCATTCACAATTTTGTTCATGGAACTCCTCGTTGGATTCGTCATTTAGACGAAGAAATTAATTGGTGGATCAAATCTGTATGCTCGGAGAGGGCGCGGTAGCCTGCCTCCGCATCGTTTGAGCAAATGGCGTCAACCATTTTTTGATGGTAATTCCAGACTTCGGTGAGATAGTTGTAATCGGTGAAGAAGTTCAACCCTACGGTTTCGTAGGCATCCCAATACGATTGAAGCAGGCCGGTAACAAAGGGATTGTTCAGGCGTCCATAAATGGTGAGATGCAATTCGCGATGTTCGGGGTGTGGGATTTCGATGGGCGTGCCGCGCAGTTTTTTCCAGGCGCGCGCCACAAGCTCCTGCAAAGCGGCGTGATCTTGAGGGGTCAGCAAGTTGACGGACTCGTGCCAGTATGCGGTTTCTATATGCTGACGAAGGTCTGCAAAGGCGATGAAATGATCCTTGTTTAACGCAATGGCGTAATCGAGACTTTTCAAAACCGCCGGAGCGAATGTATAAGTCTTGCGCCTCATGCCCGTACGTGGCTTGACCTCGACCAATCCGAGCGAACGCGCCACTTCAAGCTGTTCACGCAATGCTGCCACGCCAACGCCCAACTCGCGGCTAAGTTCTATTAATGGCGGCAGGCTGTTTTCTGCCTCGGGGTGAGCGGCAAGATAGCGTAAAAACTCAGAAATGTTGGGGGAAACACGTTCGCGCAGCATATAGTTTGATTAATCCGATTAATCGTATTTTACTACGCAAGGCGGGAGTGTCAAGGTTTAAGGTGTAAGATGACAGTAACATTCACAAAGTGACTGTCATCTGTGCTGGCCCTGTTTGTTTGCTATAATGGAAAAATGTACAGTGGTGAG
>DATEDD010000058.1:0-10020 GCA_035286565.1 Anaerolineales bacterium | reverse complement strand
ATTATGATCCCGACAAACTCAGCGTCGCCTGGGAGTATCTGATCGAGAACCCGGAGCAGGTCGCAGCGCAGATCGAAGCGCTGGAACAGGTTCAAACCGCGACCCCGCGCCTGTTCGCAAGCGGAATCGTCTCAGTTCAGGATGAATCCGTCGGTGTGCAGATCATGGGCGTTGTCCCCGATTCAGAAGCGAATGCCCCCTACAAAAATTTGGTCTCCGGCGAGTTCGTGACGGCCGACGACCGCGAAGGGATCGTGATCGGGTATCCGCTGGCAGAGAGTCTGGGGCTGAACATTGGCGACCAGCTTACCCTGCTGGTGAATACATCCGAAGGCAATGTGGACGAACAAAATTTCACGGTGCGCGGTATCTTCACCACCGGCACATCTGCCTACGACAAGGGCATCGTGTTCCTGCCGCTTGCCAAAGCGCAGGCATTTTCGGGCGCGGAGAATCATGCCAGCATGATCTTTATCCTGCTGCATGACCGCGAACAGGCGGATGCGGTCGCCGCCGCGATCAAAAGCGAAACTTACCAGATCAAGACCTGGACTGAAATGAATGAACTGCTCGTGCTGGTCAACGATTTTTCGAACGCCTACCTTTCCTTCATCAACCTACTCGTGCTGGGTGTGACGGCTACAGTAATCGTCAACACCCTGCTCATGTCTGTCTTCGAGCGTACGCGCGAGATCGGCATTCTAACTGCCATCGGTATGAAAGGCCGCCAGATCATCAGTTTGTTCCTCGCCGAAGCCACTCTGCTGGCTGTGGGCGGAACCACGTTCGGGGCGTTGGCGGGTTGGGCGATTTCTGCCTACTTCGGCAAAGTTGGCATTTTCTTTGGCGACCTGGGTATCAGCGGCGATATGCTCCTTCAAGACCGCATTTACCCTTACCTGACCCTGGACTCGGCCATCAACCTGATCATCACAGCTTTCATTATTACCATACTCGCTTCACTCTACCCTGCGCGGATGGCTTCCCGCATGGAACCTGTCGAAGCCTTGCATAGCGCGCAATAGGCACGTTGGAAAGCGCGTAGCAGGCGTTCTCTAACGTCCGCATTAAGGAGAAATAACATGGAAGTCGCAAAATTAACAGATGTCACCCGCGTTTACAAGATCGGCGAAGTGGAGACCCGCGCCTTGAACGGCGTCAGCCTGACGATTGAGAATGGTGAGTTCACTTCCCTGGTTGGACCCTCCGGCTCCGGCAAGACCACCCTTTTACAACTCATCGGCTGTCTCGACCAGCCCACATCCGGCAAAGTGGTCATTGATGGCAAAGAGACCACCTACCTGAACCGCAACCAGCGCGCGGACCTGCGCAAAGGGACAATTGGTTTCGTGTTCCAATTTTTTGCCCTCATCCCGACCCTGACCGCCTACGAAAATATTGAAATGCCGCTCCTACTCAACGGCAAGACTCCCGCGGAGAGAAAACAGCGCGTGATGGAATTGCTCAAAGCGGTGGATATGACCGACCGCACCCATCACCGCCCCGATCAACTTTCAGGCGGGCAGCAGCAGCGCGTCGCTGTGGCCCGGGCGCTTGCCACCAATCCCAAACTGATCCTCGCTGACGAACCCACTGCCAACCTCGATACCGAAAACGGCGAGCAGGTCATGGAGATCATGAAGAGACTCAACAAGGAAACTGGCACAACCTTCGTCTTTGCGACCCATGATCCGCGCGTGATCAAGTATGCTTCCCGGGTTGTCACCTTGCACGATGGATTGATCGAGAAAGATAATCACGCGCCTGCAAAATAAGCGTTGGAGTGAAAGAATGAAAAAAGTATTTTGGATTGTGATTGGTGTTTTGGCGCTTGCAATAGGCGCTTGTGGGCAGGCGGCTACGCCTGAAGCCATACCCACGGTTTCTTTGGATGGCGGCCAGCCTTCCTCGAATGCCCAAAGCGGCAGCGGAGATTCTGTCTCGGCGGCGGCGGTCGTTGTCCCGAAGTCTGAGGCGCGTCTTTCGTTTACCAGCGTGGGCCGCGTCACTTCGGTCAATGTGCAGGTTGGGGATGTGGTGGAAGCGGGGCAAATCCTCGTTGAGTTGGATACTGCGATTTTGGAAGCAAAAGTCAAAGAGGCAGAAGCCAACCTGGCGTATGCAGAGACTGCGCTCAAGTATTTGATTCGCGTCACAGGTTGTCGGGGGGAGGGCTGCACGCCTAGTCAGAAACATATTGAAGTGGCGGAAAACGATGTCGCCCGCGCGCAAGCCCTGGTTGATTCTGCAAAAGCGGTTCTGGAATCGCAATCGAATCTGACCGCGCCTTTTGATGGCGTTGTTGTCTCCGTTGATATTTCCCCCGCTGAAACCGTTACGCCCGGGCAGGTTGTGATCGTAATGGGCGACCTGTCACGTTATCGCATCGAAACAACCGACTTGAGCGAACGTGATATAAACAAAGTGAAGATCGGGCAGGATGCTGTTGTATTCATTGAAGCATTAGACAACGAATTTAACGGCAGAGTCATCAACATTGACCTTATCTCTTCCACGCTCGGCGGCGATGTGGTCTATAAAGTGACCATCGAATTGGATGAACAACCGGATGGACTGCTCTGGGGTATGAGCGCCGACGTTGAGTTTTTTGGCGATTGATGCAGGGACGCGAAGGAGTTGGAGAATGAAACGAATTGGCTGGCAGAGTCTTGTATTAATCATAATCCTGTCTGCTTTTGGACGCCCAACGCCTGTTGTTGAAGCTGCGCCCGCTTTGCCCATGCCTGGCACAATCATTATCCAATCCAACCTTGAAGTGGTGGTTGCATCTGGTGTCATCGCGCCTGCACGGGTTTCCGAATTGGGATTTGTCATCTCCGCGTTAGTAAGAGATATTCCCGTAGCGGAGGGCGAATCGGTTCAGGCTGGGCAAACCTTGATGGTTTTGAATACGCCCGATCTGGAATATGCGGTCATTGCTGCTGAGGAGGATTACAACGCCAGAGCCCTCGCCGCAGAATTGCAAAGAGCGGAAAGGGTCAAATATGTCAACCCAAATACGGGAAAGGTCCGATGGTACGCCATTCCGAGGGAAGTGTATCTGAAAGCATTGGCGATTGCCGATCAATCGAAAGCAGTCTGGGATTCTGCGGCTGCTAACCTGGCACAAAGCACCCTCAGCGCGCCGTTTGATGGGGCCGTTGTTGATGTTTCGGTCAGACCCGGTGAAACCGTTCAGGCAAATCAGACCGTACTTGTTCTTGCTGACCTGAATCACTTGCAGATCACAACGACCGACTTAAGCGAACGCGATATTGTCCGTGTGAAAATTGGTCAAAGTGTAAATGTGTACATCGAAGCGTTGGATGTGACCGTAACCGGCAAAGTAATCCGCATCTCTCCCATTTCCAATATCGTTGGTGGAGATATTGTTTTTCCCGTAACCATTGAATTGAATGAGCAGCCTGATGGTCTGCTATGGGGGATGACAGCAGAAGTGGAAATACAAACGAAGTAAAAGATAGACTTCCGAAGTCTCGAAGACTTCGGAAGTCTTAACTGTGGATGTACAATAAGCACGTTGGAAAAATTCCAGCGTGCTTATTTTTTTAAATCTGTGTAATCTGCGGATGAATTTTGAATGGAGATTTCATGACTATTATCACTGTAATCGGCGCAGGCAGCGCATCATTTGGCGAGAACACCCTCTCCGCATTGCTTCGCTCCCAAAAACTAAAAAGCTCCACGCTTCGGCTTGTGGATCGCAACGCGCAAAGCCTCGATATTATCCACCGCCTTGCAAACCGACTAAATAAAGAATGGGATTCGCAATTCCATATTACCGCGTACTTACATCACAAAGAGGCTCTCGAAGGCGCGAACTTCGTGGTCTCCGCCATTGAAGTCGGTCCGCGTGAGGAGTTGTGGAAATCCGATTTTGAGATCCCATTGAAATATGGCGTGCGTCAACCGTATGCAGAAAATGGCGGACCCGGTGGTTTTGCGCATGCCGCGCGAAATGTAAAGCCTGTGTTGGAAATCATCCGCGACATGGAGCAGGCTTGCCCGCAAGCCTGGTTTATCAATTTTACAAATCCAATGGTGCGCATTTGTGATCTCGTTAATCGTCACAGTAAAATAAAAGCAGTTGGTTTATGCCATCAAATTTACATCGGCTACTGCATGGTGGGAGTTGCGCTTGCAAAGGAACTCGGAATTCAAGTGCCGATTGGGCTCGAAGGCATGCAAGCCGACATTGTGCAGCACCCGCTTCAACAAATGGTGATTCATCAAACCGTCCCATTGATAGACATCCGCGCGGCAGGCACAAATCATTTTTCCTGGATCATTTCTGTGCATGATAAAAGAACAGGACAGGATTTATACCCGTTTTTGAAGAAACGCTTTTTCGATCTTGAAGAAAAATTTGAACCGCTCACGCGCCGCGTTTTTCATGACTTTGGCTTGTTGCCGATCTCCGGCGACGCCCACCTCTGCGAATACCTGCCGTGGATGAGCGATCCTGTCACCAAACCCTGGGAAAAATTCAACATCCGTTTGTATGATTGGGAAACAATGGCAGGTGTGCGTGATTTTAGTTTGGATCGCTTAAACGAAATGGCGAACGATAACATGACGATTGAAGGGTTGTTGGATACAAATTCAGAAGGCGCTTTGGAAATGATCGAGAACATTGCGCTTGCAGGCAACCATTATCATCTCGCTGCAAACCTGCCCAATGCAGGTCAGATTGCCAATCTGCCTTTGGGTGCAATCGTTGAGACCCCAGTCCATATCAATGCGGCTGGGATTCATCCTGTGCATGTTGGGTATTTGCCAGAATCCATTGCTGAGTTATGCCGCCGGGAGTTAATGGTCTCACAATTGTGTGTTGATGCCGCTGTTGAAGGTAGTTATAAAAAAGCATTGCAATGTCTATTGCTTGATCCCATCATCCATGACATGGATGCCGCAAAGAATATTCTAGATGATTATTTGAAGACCTACAAAGAACATTTGCCACAGTTCTGGGAATAAAAAATAATTAAAACATTGTAATAAATGATCAATAAAGAGATGCGGAATATTTTTCTGCATCTCTTTATTGTAAAAAGATAAAGATATTAAAATATTTAATGAGAATTGATGGATATGGATGTTAATGTCGCGCAATATTTTAAGAAAACTGTATGTGCAAAAACCTTTACATAATTCAATAGTTGTATAACAATAAACACATAATCAATGATTTTATGTTTGTCATCGTTGATTGAATCATAAAATGGCAATCACATATGTTATTCGTTGAAATCGAATCTACATTAGATCATAAAAAGGAATGACAATAAAGGAAAGATCATGAATATTTGTGTATTGACAAGCACACCTGATGCAGACGATGTTCCGTATGACCCATCGCCATACATGAAAGGCTATCGTTGGAAACAACATTTGGTAGCGCCAGCGCATGTTGAAAAACAAATTAAAAAACTGATGGATGAGGGAGTGGATGCCTTTGTCAATTTGTGTGACGGTACACCGGATGATGCGCTTTCGGGCATTGCACTTGTGCATGCTCTTGAAAAATATAACGCCGCATTCACAGGCGCGGATTCAAAATTCTTTGACCCCACCCGTGATGAAATGAAAAATGCCGCGCGCCGCGTATCTGTGCCAACTCCCAATTGGGTATTTGTCAATCGCGTGGGAGATGCTGAAAAAGTTGTCAAGCGTTTGAAATTCCCCATGCTGGTCAAACCGCCGCATGGCTATGCCAGTGTTGGCATCCGACGCAATTCACGGGTTGAAAATATCGAGCAATTGCGCGAACAACTAAAAATTGAAATTGATGAATTTGGGCGCGCGTTGATCGAGGAGTTCATCGAAGGACGTGAGTTCACCTGTCTCATTTCAGAAAATCCTGATGATCCCAGGAAACCGCTCACGTTCACCCCGGTTGAGTTTATCTTCCCTGAAGGTGAAACTTTCAAGCATTATGAAATGAAATGGGTTGAATATGAAAAAATGTCCGTGGCTGTGGTCACTGACTGGCGTATAGAAAAGACCCTGCGCGAGCAAACCATGCGTGTCTTCAAAGAGCTGGGCGGAAATGGCTATGCCCGTTGTGATTACCGCATGGACTCAAATGGCGTGATTCACATGCTTGAGATCAATCCAAATTGCGGTATATTCTATTCGCCGCATGAGCCCGGTTCGGCAGATTTCTCACTTCTCAATGATCCGGTCAACCATACCAGGTTTATGAAGTTGATCATTCGAAATGCTCAAAGACGGCAGACACGCATCGCTGCGGAAAAGATTATTAAACGTCAGCCCCGCAAACGCCCCGTCGAAGTTGAACAGTTGGCTTTCTTTTAAATAATAAATGGGACACAGAAATGTGTCCCATTTATTTTATCCTTGAATAAGACTCGCTCCCTCGCTTGCCTTGCAGACATAAATATTCGCCTCCAAGTTTGACCTTTGCCTGTATGCCGCTGAAACAGCATTTGCAAACTCTTTGGCATTCTGCTCCTTTACCAAAGCGACAGCACAGCCGCCAAAGCCTGCGCCAGTCATACGCGCGCCGTAGCAACCCTCCTGTTCGCGGGCGCAATCCACTATGATGTTGAGCGCGTCGTTGGTCACTTCAAAGTTGTCACGCAGGCTGTCGTGACTGGCATTGAATAACTCTCCCAGCCTTTTTACATTCCCTGCTTTCAGCGCCTCGACTGCCTTCAGTACGCGCGCGTTCTCAGTGATGATGTGCCTTGCCCGCTTTAGTAGGACCCCATCCAATTTTTCTTCTTTGCGCATTCGGTTTTCAAACTCATCCACACTTACATCGCGCAAAGCCTTTACTCCAAACCAATGCGCCGCCTCTTCACATTGAATGCGTCTTTCGTTGTAAGCAGAGTTCACGAGCCCGCGCCTTGTGGATGTATCAAGAATCACAATTGCAACACCTTTTGGCAGGGGCACATGCTGAAATTCAAGCGAGCGGCAATCCAAAAATAAAGCATGATCTTCCTTGCAGACTGCACTCGCCATTTGATCCATGATGCCGCAATGGACACCGACCCAATCATTCTCTGCTTTTTGCGCGATCTTCGCCATCCTTGGCGCATCCCACGCAAGGCCTGAGACGGCCGCAAATGCGCGCGCAAAAGCCAATTCCGCTGCTGCGGAGGATGATAAGCCGGCTCCGCGCGGGACATTACCTGTTATAACTGCGTCGAATCCAATTAATTCATAGCCTGCTTCTTGTAGTTGATATGCAATACCTTTTGGATATTCCAACCAGCCACAACCTTTCGTAAGAGAATTTAACTCGAAAGCAGAATCAGCTTGCTTGCTTGCATTGGTCGGTGTCGGATTATCCAAGGAATAGAGGCGCACGGTTTTATCAGCTCGTGGACGAAGCGCAAGCCAGACGGCACGGTCAATTGCCATAGGCAGGACAAAGCCGTCGTTGTAATCGGTATGTTCACCGATTAGATTAACCCGTCCCGGCGCGCGGACAATGATTTCAGTTTCGGAGTTAAAATAGGTTGCAAAAGACTGCTTGAGATTTCGAATGTTCATCATCGCGGTTATACCATAGCAAAGGCACTACGTGACCGATCTCGAATTGCTCGAAAAATATGAACCCGTGTTACGGTTCGCGAAAAGCGAGCGTTTTTTTCCAATGGCGGTTGAACCCTATTTGGATATGTGTTCGCTATTCCCCAGCGGGGCGCATGGGGTGGCGGAGTTGTTTGTCCATTTGAATGAGCCGCTGATTGATAAGATCGGCAGACTTACAAGTGAACAGTATTATCTGCGATTTGTGAACAAGCCTTTGAATGATTCGGATGCCTGGGTTTGGTGGGGAGCGCTTTCGCTGGTGGGTGTTACAGCGGGGTGGTTTTTAATGAGGCTGGCAGGTGTGGAACTTGCTGTTCTTATTTCGCTGGGGATGGGTTTCGGGCTGGTTTTCAGGGGGATACCCTCAAGGAAGGAGTTGTTAAATCGAGCAGTTACTTGAAGCGCATTATGTCTGACCGTAAGACGACCCGCCCGCCTATGAAGGAATGGCAGCCCGTACTATTGAATTCCGAGCCGATTTGGGTACAATATAAAGGATTGTGGGGTGTAAAAAGTTTGTTGAACGAAGAATCGGGTCCACCAGGCCCCAAGTGGGACAGACCCATGAAAGATCAGATTGGCGTGAACCGGCGTGTCCGCTGGGATAAACCACTGGATTGGCTTGCAGAGTTGGAAAAACATTCGTATTACAAAGTGCCGCACGCATTTCAGACATGCGTAATTAATTCAGAATTATGATATATACTCGTAATTCCTTCCAGAAAATCTAGTAATCTATATCAAGCGGCAGGATCATAACAAGGAGAAAACCATGTCCATTCCACAGATTCTCGAAGTTGCTATAGGCCTTATCGTTATCTATTACCTTTTGGGTTCCGTGGTGTCGCTAATTACACAATGGATCAATGAAGCGTTTGAGTCGCGTGGTAAAGCTTTGCAGCAATATTTGATCAAGATCGTCGGTGAGAAAAAGGTCGAAGATCTGATAAGACTGCCTCAGGTGCAGGCATTGCGCCCCATTCGATATAAGAATTTCTTGAGTGTGTTTGGTTCAATCACTGAACCTAAAAAGCTGGAGAAAATCCCGGTTGCAATTTTGGTGGATGCGTTTTTTGATCTTTCTGGTTTAAGCAGAAAAAAAGAAATGGATCTGCTTCAGTTGGCCGAAATAATCGACAAACTACCTGATTCCGAGGGCAAAAATGCATTTATAAGTTGGATCAATCAGGGTGTGACCAATATCGCTGATTTGCGTACCCGTACAACGGCTTACTTTACAGGGCTGATGGAGCAGGCCGCAGATACCTTCCGCGCGCGTGCCCGCAGTTTTGTGATCATGCTATCCATTGGAATTACGCTCCTGCTCGGTACCGATAGCATTCAACTTGCAGAGACTCTTTGGGCGAATGTCGAGTTACGTGCCATCGCCGCCGCTCAGGCAGATGCGGTTGTGGCAGAAGGCGGCACGAATGCGGATTTGTCCGATCTTCTCGATGACCTTGGTCAATTTTCCATTAAGATTGGCTGGTGGCAAACACAGGAATTCCCAAAATCCCCCGACGTGGAGGCATGGGCTTTATTCATTTTCTGGAAGGCGCTGGGACTGGGCATCACTGCCGTGGCTGTCTCGCAGGGAGCATCCTTCTGGTACGATGTATTGAAGAAAGTATCATCACCTGCCACCAGCACTAGCAGTAGTAAGAGTAGTGGTGGGGGGAGTAGTAGCAGCACGAGTAGCAGTAGCAGCGGATAAATATGGCACAAAAAATTCCGAGGTGATGAGCCTCGGAATTTTTTACTTGCTAGACCACCTCGCATAGACCGCCTGTGAAAGCAGGCGGTTTGCGCTTGTTTCGCGGGTGACCAATTCGCCGCTGTCAATTTCCCCATTATATATTTTCATCATTTCATCAAGCACCTGCGCCACATGAATGGCAGATGCGCGCACTGCATAGACGGTGACAATCACAAAAAGTGGATTGTCGCTTAGACAGGCATGGCACAGATCCAATAAATTGGGCAGGGATTTATACACTTCCCACACTTCGCCTTTGGGCCCGCGTCCGAATTTTGGCGGATCAAGAATGATGCCGTCATATTTCACACCGCGTTTTGCTTCGCGCTGGACATATTTAACAGCATCCTCCACGATCCAGCGGATGGGTTTGTCACTTAAGCCTGAGAGTTCCTGATTCTCACGTGCCCAACTCACGGATTTTTTGGATGCGTCCACATGTGTCACTTGCGCGCCAGCCGTCGCCGCCGCGAGAGTAGCCAGACCTGTGTAACCAAAGAGGTTGAGAATGTTTGGTTGGCGATCTGCCTTTCGAATGGAATTAGACATAAAGTCCCAATGAGAGGCGACTTCAGGAAATACGCCGAGGTGACGGCCTGGTGTGGTCATCGCCCAAAAGCGTAATTGCCCCTCTCCCTTAAGGAGAGGGGTTGATGAGGTGAGGGGATATTTCATCT
>DATEDD010000057.1:0-4237 GCA_035286565.1 Anaerolineales bacterium | reverse complement strand
TGAAACCGCCGTTCAGCGAACCAATACTGACGACAGCCGGTGCGAATGGATCCAATCTGCGTGAGGTAATCCCATTTAATGCCATGATGATATGAGCAAGCAGAAAGAATGGGTCAACAGTTGTATGCGGATATGCGCCATGCCCGCCTTTGCCTTTGATGACGGCAAACCACGAATCCACGCCGCCTGAGCATGGACCTGCATTGATCGCAATCGTGCCGACAGGTTGCGTCGGATCGACATGCTGGGCAATGACATAGTCCACGTTTTCCATGGCGCCTTCCTCGGACATTCTCACGGCGCCGCTTTTCCCTTCTTCATCGGCAGACTCTTCAGACGGCTGGAAGAGAAAGCGAATGCGTCCATTCAGTTTTTGCTTTGCAAGGATTTGCGCTGCGCCTAGCGCCATGGCAGTGTGTGAGTCGTGGCCGCAAGCGTGCATTTTATTTTCCACGGAAGATTTGTACTCGGACTCATTTAACTCCTCTAAGGGCAGCGCATCCATGTCCGCGCGAATGGCGACCATCTTACCGCCCTCACCGATCTCTGCCACTACGCCTGTCTTGCCGACACCACGTTTGACGCGATATCCCATCTTCTCCAATGCATCCGCCACGATCCCGGCTGTGCGATGGACATCGAATCCAGTTTCAGGATGCATGTGAAAATCACGCCGCCATTCGATCAATTCTTCTGAAATTGCATTTGCTTGTTTTAGCATGATTATCTCCTAATTTCTAAAATACTTCGGCGGTCGAGTAGCGAGCATTCTTTGCGAGCGTACCGAGACCACCACGAAATTTGTAGACAAAAAATTTCTTTGTTATGTGTGGTTTCGATATGGCACTCGAATTGTACTCGCACTTACTCGACCAGGGATTTCTTTCTCATTTTTTAGTAAACGTTAGGGAGTGCCATCAATGGGGAGCAGGTGCAATGCAAATTGTCCATGCTTGTCAGAAAGCACAGCCAGCATTCTTCCGTCAGGTGATCATGTGAAAATCGGGTTTTGCGCGTAGGCAATTTAGGGCGTGAGATATGTTAGTCAGGTTGAAAATCCTCAAGCATGGGCAGGTGTTCAATGCCCGCTTTTTTGGCGAGGTCAAGCACAAAGGCGTGAAGTTCTGCTTCTTTGACAAGATCAAGCTCAGGGCGGCGATAGGAAGCGAGAATTTCATCCACGCGAATTTTTGCGCGGGCGAAGGTGTCCATTGATCCCGATTCTTTCCAACCGCGCATCGAGTCGCGGTCAATGACTTTACCAGGCATATGTTGTTCTTTTTGAAAGAGCTGCATCGTGATCCTTTGTTTGAGGAAGTCGCCGCCTTTGAAGTTCACACCTTCATAAAATTCTGTAGCAAGTGTTTCAGTATGGATCTTCATACCTTGCACCATACGCTTTGCCATGGCAACACC
Source organism: Anaerolineales bacterium (assembly GCA_035286565.1). Classification (GTDB taxonomy): domain Bacteria; phylum Chloroflexota; class Anaerolineae; order Anaerolineales; family Villigracilaceae; genus Villigracilis. The sequence continues at coordinate 2,821 of DATEDD010000057.1, read as the reverse complement.
TTCTGCATCTGTCACGAGTTTTTCTGGGCTTTGGCACATGAGCGAATCCAACATGCCTGAGCCGGAGATCATGTTGATGCCGCTTAACGCACCGATCATCGCGCCTACGCCGCTTTCGAGACCTGCTTGTGTGTCCAATACTTTTGCCTCGGTTGCGCCCAAGTATGCGTGGGTGGGTAAGCCAAGTGATTTGCCAACCTGTGCGTAAGACGAATCGATCATAGCTGTTTCCACTGCCCCGAAGGGTGTGCCGCCCTTGCGCATGTCAAAGATGGCAGGCGCTCCACCCCAGACAATCGGCGAACCCGCGTGTGCGAGTTGATGAATGGTGATACCCGACAGACATTCCGCAGCATGTTGTGTGACCGAGCCAAGCAAAGTGACAGGAGAGGCTGCGCCCGCCAGCGGCATGGATACGATCTCGGCAGGTATGCCTGCGCGCGCTAATGTGATTAAGTTGCCTGCGCCGAAGTTTGACCAAATCAGCGGCGGTGATGGACAAACATCAAAGACTGCGCGCGGTTGTTCGCGTAATTTTTCACGTCCACCCGCAAAGATGGCGAGCATGTCGATCATGTGATGCACAGTCGCATTTGTAAATGCGCCCGTGACGATCGGTTTCTTGGAATACAACATGACTAGAAATAAACGATACAGATCATGCAATTCTTTTGGCACATCATGGCAGACAATCGCTGTAGACTGGGCATCATATTGCGGCAGGCTTTCTGCAACTTTGATGATGCGGATTAAGTCTGCTGTTTCTGCAGTTTTGTGTTCCAATGTGATCGGGTCTAGAATGGTGACGCCTGAAGAGCCAGGATCAAATTGAACCGCATCGCCTCCATATTGGACTTTGGGATTGCCGTCATAGTCAAAAAGGAAAAATTCACGCGGAACAGTTTCCAGCGCCTTGCGGACGATTTGCTCGGGGATCCTGACGATCATTGTCTCTTCGTCAACATGCGATCCAGCTTCCGCAAGCAATTGACGCGCCTCGGCATTTTGTACTTTAATGCCAGGCTTGATCATAAGTTGATATGCCTCTGCGAGAATGCGTGAAATTAATTCATCGTTGAGCAGGGATAGTTTCGGTTGCATAATGAGCCTCTTGATAAGCAGGGATTACGAATTCGGAATTTGATTCTCATTTCCCAACAGAAGAAAAAAAGATTACAGGCGTTGCCCTGAGCCTGTCGATGGGTTGCAGATTACATGTTTGTTTTGTAAATAACGTGCAACATTCAACCTTCCAAATATAGCTCTTATTTTTCAACGAACTTGATAATTTTGTCCATTTCTTTGCTGATCTTTTCGTCCAATGGATCGGGCTGATGCTCATTCAATGTCTTGCGTGCTTTGGCGAGTGCCCAATCACGAGCATCATCTTTTTTGGTTTCCCATTCGGAGTAGGGGCGGCGGTCCATAAATTTGGGCATGAATAATTCGCGCATGTGATTGCGGGTATGTTTCTGGGCTAGGTAGTGACCACCGGGGCCGACTGCCGTAATCGCATCCATGGCAAGCGTTTCATCATTGACTTCGATGCCTGCCATCATCTTGTGGACAATGGAGAATATCTCGCAGTCCATCATCATCTCTGCAAAAGACCAGATGCGACTGCCGTGCAGAAATCCGCACCCAAGTAGCATATCGGACATAACCACACTTGCCATGAAGCTGGACATTGCGCCTTCAAGCCCTGCCTGCCAGTTTGGCTCTTTCGCGCCTGTGGCAAATGCTCCCATTGAAAGTGGAATGTTGTAAAAGTCCGCGAGCACATTGGTCGCTGCGCCGAAGAGAAAGTCCTCCGGTCCGCCGCCTGTGTATGCGCCAGTGCGCAGGTCAGATGCGGTTTGTGCTGCTGCATAAAAAACAGGTGCGCCTGGATACGCGAGTTGTAAAAGAACAGTTCCTGCGATCACCTCCGCGTTGCCGACTGCGAGATTGCCAGCCATGGTTGTAGGGCCGGTTGTGGCGCAGGCTGCCATCGTCATAAAACCCGTTGGGATTCCTACTTCTGCGGCGAGGAGTGCGGCGTCTAGACTTCCGCCATCATGACCCAGCGGAGGGGCAGTGCACTGCATGAGGGAAAGCACAGGTCGCTCTCGGAGTTTATCTTTGCCGCCAACGATCAGTGATGCCATTTCGATTGCTGCTTTGGCTTCTTCCACGTTATAAATGGATTCGGATTGCACATGTTTGGTTGAGTTCTCCCAAACGGCTTTAATTTCATGCAATCCGCGCGCTTCAGCAGGTGTATCCTGGGCTGAGACGGGTACCCAATGGAATGCAACTTCTTCGGTTGCATCTGCCACCCTCGCTATGTCACGCACATCCTGCAAACACGACGTGCGCTTTTCGCCTGTGTCGATATCGATCACTTCCACGCCGCAGCCATCCGTCCCAAGGTGGACGTGATTTCCATCGAGCTGAAGGTCTTGTTGAGGATCGCGCGCTGCGAGCATGTACGCGGGTGGCGCTTTCTTGAGCGCATCTTCGATAATCTTTGGTTTAACGCGCACGATCTTTTTTTCGTAATTCACGTCCGCGCCATTGGCTTCCCAAATCTCCAGCGCGCGTTTGGATGGAAATCTCACGCCGACTTTTTCAATGATCTGTAAAGTTGCTTCGTGAATTTTCTTTACATCGTCCTGCGTCAGCACTTCCAATTTCAGTTTTGGATTGTTGATGGTCTTAATATTTTTTGAAGACATGGGCCCTCCCGAGGCGTATGTCTCTCTTACTCTCTCTGGTTGATTTTCACTATGTCATTGCGAGGAGCGCTCTTGCTCTTCCCTGGCACCGCCCGCCAGGGCAG
>DATEDD010000056.1:0-10071 GCA_035286565.1 Anaerolineales bacterium | reverse complement strand
TTGGTGTGAATTGGCCTTGCCCAGCGGAAGAGCCAGTTGGCATCCTCGCTGCGCATGTTGATACAGCCATGACTCATCGGCGTTCCAAAATTTTCGTGCCAGTACGTGCCATGAAAGGCGTGACCCAGCGTAGTGAAGAAGGATGTCCAGGGGACGCCGGGAAGCACATAATTATCTATATCGGCCAGAAAATTTCCGGTGGTTTCACTGCTAAAGTAGCTGTACCCCATATGCTTCGAGGGATCTTTTTCCAGAATGAAAAACCTGCCGTCTGGCGTGGTGGTTTTGATGCCCGTGCCGCCGGTTGGGTCGCCGAGAACGCCGGTGGAAATATTGGTCTGGAAAACAAGGTTTCCATATTCATACGCAAACAGGGCTTGCGATGAAAGATTGACCTCGATCCTCTTTTGTTCGTAAGGCACATCCGGTGTGATCGGAGCCATTTCCTCAGATGAAAAAACTCGCAAATGGATGGCTGGCACATAGTACGATACATTGGAATCCAGTTCATCAAAAATACGATACCAGGCACCTTTGTAATCCGCCATTTCTGGTCCTGCCTCCAGCGCTTCGACCCAATGAGCGGAACCGTAATACAAAGGAGGCGACAAAGGCTGCCAGCCAAATGTTTTGGAAAAACGATATGGAGTCGTAAACGGGACGGAGACTTCCGTTAATAGTCTTTTGCCTTCGGGGATGGCGCTGGGCGGGGTCTGGTAGATCGTCTTCACACGCTGCAATCGTCCGCGATGAAGGTAGCCCCCCCACACCCGATACCAGACCGGGTTATGCGGCGGCTCTTCCGCGGTCACTTCCTCGTAGACATGCACAAGTTCATCGCGGTACCAGGTCAACTCGATGCGGCTTTTATCCGTCGGCTCCTTGCGAACCGGCATCTCAGCCGTGGCAATTCGCACAACAAAACTGTCATCAAAACTGGTCAGTCCTGGCAGAAAAGGAGAAAAGGCCAGCCCGCCCAAAGTAAGCCCGCCAAGTTTTAAAAAGTCACGCCGGGAAAATTGTGATTTCATGAAGAAAATTGTACACCATAATCTTTAAGATTTAATGAAAATGCTATTATTCGTCCTCCCGAAAGATCACCGGGACAATGTGAGCTGAGCCGCACGCTCTTGTATTCTATGCGGCGCAGTCGAAGGGCAATTTGATGCGCACAACTGTCCTTCGACTTCATTCCTCGTAAATTACTCGTCACTCCGCTCAGGACGAAAGTTATAGAAAACAAAACTGCCTCCGCACTTAGTGGAAGGCAGTTTATATATTCAATTTAAGTTAAACTTTCACTGGTTCAACGATCATATCCTTGAGCAGGATTTCAATCGCCATGGTGTGGCCGCAGCGTTTGTGGGTAATGAAAAACTCGCAATCGCAGTTAAAAACGCCTTCGTCGTAAGAAACATGGTGTTCGCTATTGTCGCCGTGAAAATCAAGATCAAACTGATTGAAGTGGAAGCGGTGCCTATCTTCTGCATATCGTTTTGCTTTTTCAACCTTGCCGATCAGTCCAGAATCCATTGTACGAGTCTCCTTTTTGAGGGAATAAAAAAATACACGCGGAGATATCCGCGTGTTAAATCAACCTGCTTGGGTGTTTCCATGAAATAAGCGCATATGGGCGTTACCTCGATGTGACGAGTATAGTACTTTTCAAGGTGCGAGTCAATAACAACAACAGGTTTTTCACTGAATCGTACGGGAATTGTAGGTTTGACAAACTATGCGCACCACACTTTACTTTGGGATTGATTCAATATAACCGAAAATTTCACGGCTCGATCAACGTCTTACGATATTTCAGGGTGATGGTGCTTCGATAAAATATCGCAGGCTTCCACTTTTACATCGGCTTCTTTGGTACAGATTTCTTCCCTTTCGGCGAAACTGTCCCAACTTCTTTTTTTACACCTGGCTTTACCTTCACTATAGTTTTTCTCTTTGATTTCGCCTTCGGAGCAGCCGCCTTTTCTACGATAGGCTTCTTCGTTTTAGGTTGTGACTTTTTTACAACCGCTTTTTTCGCTGGCACTTTTGTTTTGGCAGATTTTACAACAACCGCTTCTTTCTTCTTACTTCTTACTTTCTTCTTTTCTTCATCCTTCACGCGAAGCGTTAATCCTTCATCCTTGTCATTGAAGAGTTCCGTCCACTTACCCTGCATAGACACAACACCCGCGCGGTTCAAAGCACTATTTACCAATTCCCAATTACTGCCCTCCACGAAACGCCAATCCATAAAGGCATGGCATTGATAAGCGCCTAATTCAAAATACATGCCTTTATCCCAAATTTCCTCGCAGGAGCGGATGTATTCAAGCCGGGTGGCATAATCTTTGAAGATAACATATCCCTCACGTGGCAAACCCATTCCCTCGGCTATGTTTTTACGTAATGTTTTACCCGAAGAATTATCTTTGAATGGCGCGGAGGTTTTGACCCAACCGCGTGTATCGGCAAATTTATTGTGATAGAAGATCAGTCCGCGTTGGTCTTCAAAGCGATTGGAATAGGCGAACACTTCGTCGTCCACACCACCGTTTGGCAGATAAAAGTCAAAGAGCAGGAAATGCTCGACGTCAGCGAACAGGGCTCGGCGGTGAAGGAGCGGGAAGATTCGCCATTCGTGTCCGCGGATGAGTTCCTCGTCTGGAGCTTCATCCCATTTGGCACGGCGGAATTCCATCCCATATTTTTCGGCATAACCTTCCACTTGTCCGTGACCGAACATGGGAAGACCGGGTAGTGTTGCCAAAACCATGCAGATGCCAAAATATTTGTCGCCATTGCCGAATTGCTCGACGGCGGATTTTTCATCAGGATTGTTCATGAAGTTGACATAACGCTTGAGAATCTGCGGGTCAAACTCAAGTGTGTTCTTGATGGCAAGGCGGTATTTGGCGTTATCTTCATCGCGCAGCATGTGCATAAATGCGGAGTTGTAAACGCGGTGCATTCCAAGCGTGCGGACAAAATATCCCTCCATCAGCCAGAATGCTTCGGCGAGCAACAACGTGTCGGGGACTTCTTTTGCAACACGATCGACGACCTCCCGCCAAAATTCCTCGGGAACTTTTTCATCAAACTCGGCTTTTGTCATGCCGTGTTGCGAACGGGATGGAATTGCTCCGCCTGTGCCTGGCTCAGGGAACCACAGGCGTTGAACATGTTTCCTGGCAAGGGTCATTGCCGCGTCAAAACGAATGACGGGGAAATTGCGGGCGACATGCAGGATGACTTGAATAACGGCTTCGCGGACTTCGGGATTGGTGTAATCCAGTTGAGCGGTATCGTTCCAGGGAAAAGATGTGCCGTCGTTGCCGTGGTAAATGTAGCGTGTTTCATGAGTTTGAGCATCAATGCGTTTGAAAACCACAGAAGCGTCTGTATGATTGTAATAACGATCTTCTAAAACAATATTTACACGCGAGTCGCCGGATACATTTTCACTGTTGAAGGTGTAAGAGGGATACGGAGGCTGGTCAAGCGAGAGAAACCAGTCAGGATTTTCGATGACCCATTGCGAGTCAATGCCCATATGATTGGGAACCATGTCAGCGGACAGCCGAATGCCGCGCACCCACGCTCGCGAGCGGAGATTATGCAATGCTTCCCAGCCGCCAAGATCATTGGCAATATCGTACGAATGCAAGGAATAGGCCGATGCGACCGCATCTGCCTGACCCATGCGTTGTTTGATAATTTGCGATGCGCGGCTGCGCTCCCATAGACCGATCAGCCAAAGTCCAGTGAATCCGCGTGAGGCAAGCAGATCCAATTCTTCGTCGGGAATTTGATCGAGGGTCGTTATTTCACGCCGATATTTTATTGAGAGTTGGCCGAGCCAGACATAGGTATTCTTGGCGAGCAGAATCAGGCGCGGCATCCAGTCTTTATCCGGACTGTAACGCTCATACTCCGCGTATTCACTACCTGTAAAATTCGGCACGAGAGTTTCAGCTTTTGTCGAATCGAACGCTTCATGTCCCTGGCGGATGGTTTCTTCGCGGATTAAATCCAACCCCCGCAATATGCGAACAGAAAATAATTCGCCAAGCAAATATCCCCATTTTTCAACGATGAAACGTAATTGCCCTTCCAAAGAATCAGGAGAGGCTTTGATCGGCGCGAAAAGTACGTCTGTGAGGGTTTCGCCTCGTGAAGAATCGTTATTGTCAAATCCGGGATGGCGGTCGAATAAACCCAGCAGGGATTGCATGAATTCCGTATATGCGGAATCGCTCATGGCCGTCTCATCAATTAATTCCTTGCAGCGGTTGATGGCCGGATTTTTATTGGCAGTGTGGATCAACAACATTTCTTCGATGGCGGCTACGCGCAGATCCCCACCAAATTCCCCAGAGGCTGGATTATTAGTGGAAAGATAATCGCCCGCCGTCACCTCCCCGTAAAAAACGGAAAGGGGAGGAAATTCCTCGGTGAATTTGTTAAGGGTTAGGTGATATTTGGATCCAGGGTTGGATTGCACCATGCCCATGGCGCGCGCCATCACATCAGTATGTCTGCTTAAAAAATGCTTGAGGAGGATGTGATAGGCCTCATCAAGCAGGGAAAGCGCATATAGGTCAGTGGCAGGCACGGGGTCCGATCGAAGCGCTGACATTTGGGCGGCAAAAGCGCGGGCGGAAGCCAAATCCGAAAAAATAACATGCCCGTCCGGGCGGAAATAATCCAGGGAAAAATCATATTTAAGACGGGACAATCGGGATATTAGCATGACAACAATGATAACCGATTTACATAATTCTTTGACAACCCTAAGGAAAGCAAGCGATCCGATAGGGCGCATCCAATAAAGGACAACTTTAGGCGGTTGTCCTTCACCTTTCGACCCTTGACTTATTAGATTTTCCTCCGATATACACGGTTGTTTTTGTATTCGATCCCGTTCAAATTCTTTAAGTCTGCGCGCATTTGCTCAGTGGTTTCAGCAACCTGTGTCATTTCCACGTGCGCAAATTGACTGAAATCCAGCAGGGTATTGCCCATAGCATAATATAACAAGGCATTGCCGCCATGTCCTTGATGCTCGGGCAGGATGCCCATGCCGTTCCCGGAGACTTTATTTGTGCGGCGCATTTCCAGGAGAATATCAATCAAACCAAATGGAAACAACCTCCCTTTTGCGCGTTGAAGCGCGGCGGACACATCATGGAACGCAAACAAAAAACCCACCACATCATCGTCATGCGTGATGATCTTGATCAGGCGATGATCTGCGATCGTCATAATATTTCCAACAACAAAATCAATCTCCCGTTGTGTGAGCGGATAGTATTCCCAGTTACGCACAAAGGCATTGTTGTAAGCCGCCCCAATGCGGTCCGCCCATTGCAATAATTCCTTCTTGCTCTTGAATTTTTTCACCTTAAGATGCCCACGCTGCATAACACGCTCGGCGATATTCTTTACTCTCTCTGGAAGTTGAAATTTATCGGCGGGAAGATAACACGAGACAAAATCCACCTCTTTGACAAAACCCTGCGCCTCCACCAATGACTGATAATAGGCGTGGTTGTAATTGAGCATGGTCATGGTCTGACGGTGTTCATGACCAAAGACCAAAATCCCATACCCATCCAGCGGACCCATGCCTTTCGGGCCGATCACCGTATCCAATCCGCGCGCTTTTGACCAGTCGAACACGGTCTTGAACAAAGCCGTGGCCGCTTCCAGGTCATTTTCACATTCAAAGAAATAAAAATCGGCGGTTTTTTCGTTGTGATATTTATTAAAAGGCTTGTTCTCAATTGCAGCGATCCTACCCACATCACGGCCGTCACGCACGGCTATAAAAAATTCCACGGCCGAGTGCTCATGGAATGGGTGTTTATTACGATTGAGCTGATTGTACGCATCCACATTCAGCGGCGGAACCCACTGTGGACAGTTCGCATAAATGCGAAACGGCAATTCCACAAAACGCCTGACCTGCTTTTTATTTTCCGTATCCACTTTTTCGATGGTGAGCATACCGGGACCTCCAGAGAGAGATGGGAACTTACATCAAGTATATTACAACTGGTAAGAGATGGGTTGTTTTCGACCAAATACATCCGTGCTATACTTGGCAAAATCCCACAAATCGAGGCGATATGACAAGCAAAACACATCAGAAAATGCTGGCAAAATATGCCGAAGCAATTGTAAAAGTCGGATTAAATATCCGTGCTGGACAACGTTTAATTATCAATCTCATGGCAACCCGCGGCGTACCGCATCAGTTTGCGCCTTTGGTACATGAGGTGGCGAAAGCCGCTTATGGCGTTGGCGCAAAATACGTGGAAGTTCTTTGGGGCGATGAAGAAATGCTGCGCCTGCGCGCACAATATGCGCCACGCAATTCTTTTGATGAATACCCCACCCACACCATTGATGCGATCATGAACATGATCAATAACGGTGATGCCCTGCTTTCCATTTCAGGCGCAAACCCGGATTTGCTTGGTGGTCTCGACCCAGAAGTTGTCGGCATGATGCAAACAAGACATTTAAACGCCGCGAGCAAAGTCAGCGAGCGCGTGACGACCAACGCGATCAACTGGTGTGTAGTTGCCGCGGCTGGTGAAGAGTGGGCAAAGAAAATTTTCCCTGAGCTCTCCGCTAAAAAGGCGCAGGAAAAATTATGGACGGAAATCTTTGAAACCACACGCATTGACCAGCCTGACCCTATCGCTGCCTGGGAAAAACATATCGCCTTTTTACGCGAACGCGCCAAATATTTGCAAGCCAAACAATTCACAGCCTTGCATTACAAGTCTCCTGGCACAGACTTTACCCTCGGCCTGCCCAATGGACATCGCTGGATTAGCGCACAATCCATGGCGCAAAACGGCATTGCCTTTACCGCCAATATGCCCACCGAAGAGGTCTTTACCCTGCCAGATCGCAACCGCGCAGACGGCGTAATCACGGCCACTTTCCCCTTGAGCTATGCTGGCACCCTGATCGAGGACTTCCAGGTCACATTTGAAAATGGACGCATCACAAAAGTCAACGCCAAAAAAGGCGAAGCAGCTTTGCAAAAACTGGTGGATACCGATGAAGGTTCGCATCGCCTCGGTGAGGTCGCGCTCGTGCCGGCCAGTTCGCCGATCGGACAGCGTGGACATCTTTTCTACAATACATTATTTGACGAGAACGCCTCCTGTCACATCGCAATAGGACGCGCCTACCGCTTCACGCTTACGGGTGGAGAGGAGTTGAACGACGAAGAGTTTATCTCCGCTGGAGGCAACGTCAGCCTCAACCATGTGGACTTTATGATCGGCTCGCCGCAAATGGACATTGACGGAATTCACAAAGACGGCACGTGTGAACCTGTCATGCGAAAGGGCGAATGGGCCTTCGACGCCCAGACGTTGTAATCTTGAGCGCGATAACCAGCACCGCTTCCATATACTTTCTTCTTCTGACTTTGGGGGGTATTGCATGGTTAGGCGGGTTGATTTTGGCTGCCACACTCTTCGCTGGTTATACCACCCCCTGGACATGACACAAGAAACTGATAATTGACAATCAATAAACCCACACAGCAAACGGAAAAACCATCATGCCCCGTATATACGAAAACCAGTCTCCCACCGCATTTCAAAGAAGACCACATCTGACAAAAGATGATGCCTGGATTCGCGTCTTTCTCAAAGAAGCCAAAGTAGGACATGTCGCGACCTCCCTCGACAACCAGCCGTACCTCAACCCCACCTCATTCTGGTATGACGAAGAAAATCATCAGATCATCTTCCACTCCAATATAGTGGGGAGAGTTCGCTCGAATATTGAGATCAACCCAAAGGTCAGTATGGAAGCGAGCGAATTGGGCAAATTATTACCGTCCAATGTCGCGCTCGAATTTTCACTCCAATTCCGCAGTGTAGTCATCTTTGGAACTGCTCGCATCATTAACGATCCCAGCACAGCGCGTAAAATGCTGTATGGCCTCATCAACAAGTATTTTCCAAAAATGACCGCCGGCAGAGAATACCGTGAAATTACGGATAAGGAATTGCGAGCTACCTCCGTCTATGCGATAAAGATCGAAGCATGGAGTGGGAAAGAAAACTGGGCAGAACGCGCGGATCAAAGCGATGAGTGGCCGCCGTTAGACAGAGAGTGGTTCGCATGAAAAACTATCGGAAAGAACTCTGGTTCAATATCCCTGCGTGCTGCACTCGAACCTGAACCAGCACGCCCAACCTTCATCCACACCAAGCTGGGGGGTGTATCGCCTGCGAACCGACGACAGAGATGGAACATAAAACCGCCTCATTTTCAGAGGCGGTTTATATTTTTAAGGATTGATTACGGAGGGCTCAAAAGTTTTGCCAGCGGTTCGCGAGCAGTGTCATCCACCAGTGCAAGGATCTCATCCCCCTCTTCGAGGATCGTTGTACCCCTTGGCAAAATTATTTCACCATGGCGGATGATTCCCGAGATGACACAATTATTCGGGAGGGTTAAATCTTTTAACGCCGTACCAATTGCGAGGGCGGAAGGAGCGATCTTTTCCTCCACAATGGAATATTTTCCACGGCGGATTTTTAGCATCGTCATCATATCGCCCATGGACATTTCCTCTGCGGTCAGCCGCGCAAGAATTTCAGCTTGATTGAGCGAAACGTCCACACCCATTTCAGGTGTGAAGAGCCAGGCATTTTTTGAATTATTGATTCTCGCGATCACACGTTTTACATTGAATTCAAATTTTCCAAGAGAAGTGATCACAAGGTTGGTTTCATCCGAACCAGTTACAGCCGCAAGCACCTGCGCTCTTTGGATGCCCGCCTTTTCCAACACAGTTGGCGAACTTCCATCTCCGTTGAGAATCATTTCCTGCGGAATTTCGGTCGCGAGTTTTTCAAGTATATTCGCGCGCTCATCAATGACACACACAGTATGGCCTGCTTCAATCAAAAATTTTGCAAGTTGTGAACCCGTGTTACCGCCGCCAACAACAATCACAAACATAATTATCTCCTCTCGATCCCCAGCAATTCCTCCAGCCGCACCATGGCTGTTGGAATGACTGCAAGATAAATAATATCGCCCTCTTGAAACTCCGTGCCCGAGACAGGAATGAAGGTGTGGTCGTTTCTAGAAATTGCAGTGACCGATACTTCCCCTGGAATATTCATTTGAGCAACACGATGCCCGTTCAAGCGCGCGGGCGCTTCGACGCGAACCATGGTCGTTCCGCCATCCTGGAAGACGTGTAACACATCGAGGTCTGCATGCGTGACGACTTCGACGATTCTTTCCGCGCCCCAGGCTGTGCTGGATATGGTCGTCAGCCCCAGCCGCTGATAGACTTCCGCGCGCACCGGATCGTAGAGCCGTGCCACCACTCTCGGCACACGGAAAATATTGCGCGCAATCCGCGCCGCGACGATATTTGCATTGTCCGATGAACTAGCCGCCACAAAACCTTCGGCGGTTTCAACTCCAGCCTCGAGCAAAACGTTTCGATCAAAACCAAGTCCGCGCACTACTTTGCCTTTGAATTCCGCGCCCAGCCGCGCGGGCGCATTGTCGTCATGGTCAATCACGGTGACATCGTGTCCATGATGAACCAATAACTGACTCACCTGTGAGCCTACCCGCCCACAACCCATAATAATGATTTTCATTGAACTACCTCCTGAAGAGCTAATGTGGAAGGTTTTTCCATGCGATATTTTCTTATACCGCAATTGATCAATTTGCGTATCCATTCAGCCGAATAAATAATCAGCGCATTCACGGCTAGTCCCATCCACATCCAGACGGGCAGGGAAACGTGGTTGAAAATGTCGGCAAGGAAAGGGATGTAGACCATGCCGATGATGCTGAGTAACTCAATAATAATGCCTATCCACAAATATTTGTTACTTAACCATCCAAGCGACGAACTGCGCGTCCGTTCGGAACGGCAGGCGAGAACATTCCCTACCTGCGCGGTCACCACACCTGCGTGATAGACCGTAGTTGCAAGAAGGACCGTCTGATTGAAAGGCAGTGAAAATTTCCAACTAGCAGGAATGGACAAAGCAGCCAGGGCAG
>DATEDD010000055.1:0-4868 GCA_035286565.1 Anaerolineales bacterium | reverse complement strand
CATGCCAATACCATGGTCACCATCACCAATATTACGGTCAGCTTCGCTGAGAATTTCCTTGGCATCGATAACCTGCTGAGCAACGAGCAGGACCATTTCCTTCAACTGAGCCGCGGTCAAAGTCTTCAAATTAGGCTTACCTCACACCGTTCTTGTAAACCGGGGACCAAACTGGCCAGTCAATATATTTCTTCAGTTCATCATCCACACGCATCAGTGTTATCGAGACGCCTGCCATTTCCTGACAGGTGGCATAATTACCGGCATCGGTCCGATAGACCACCATACCTTTTTGCTCCAGCTGTTGCAGCGTGCGTCGCATGGCAATCAATAACTCCATGCGGGTGCTGGCTCCAAATCCATTGACCAGAACGCACACCTGGTCACCAGAATTGAAAGGCAAGTCGCGGATAATTAATTCCAACATCTCATCCACCACTTCATCTGCTGGTCGCATTTTGCCGCGCCGCACTCCTGGCTCGCCGTGCAGCCCCATGCCGATCTCCATCTCATCTTCCGGCAACGTAAAAGATGGAACTGACTCGCCTGGAATTGTCCCTGGGTAAAGCGCAACACCCATTGTGCGGGTATTATCACGCACCTTGATGGTCAAACGCTTGACCTCATCCAGGTCTAACCCAGCATCACAGGCAGCTCCAGCCACTTTGATCACAAAGAAATCACCGGCAATCCCGCGCCGGTCGGAGATTCTTTCCAGCGGAGCCGAAGCAACATCATCCCACACCCGCACAGTTTCGGTACGAATGCCTTCGAAATCTGCCAGTTCAGCGCCCATATCAAAATTAAGATTGTCCCCCGCATAGTTGCCGTATACATAAAGCACACCACGCCCTCGGTCGACTGCTTTTGTAGCTGCCAGTACAACATCGGGTGATGGAGCAGCGAAGACATTCCCCATTGCTACTGCATCAGCATACCCTTTGCCGATAAATTCAAGGAAAAGCGGTTCGTGCCCGCTTCCTCCTCCGATTACCAATCCCACCTTTTCTGAGTCCAATTGGGTTTTGACGATCGCCGTATATGATTCAACTTGTTTGAACTCGGTCGCATGCATCATCAAGAAACCTTCAATCGTCTCTTTCACTACATCTTTCGGACGGTTGATCAATTTTTTCATCCGTGGACCTCTACCTAAAATGATTTTGCGACTTGGGCGTCGATCTTCCCGGAAAATAAAGTTGCTAAATATTCGATACAAACACAGAGAGATAAGCTGACCTTGCCAAATTCCAGGAAAACGAAAGGAGATCTTTCATTAGCCTATCATGCTATCGAAATATCAGCAGATCTAAGCCAATAATAACCAATTTGCTTTGTTTTGTAAGCGATGGGAAAGATAAACGAAAGGAATAAAAAGTATTTGCGAGAAATACCTATTACACTATAACAATGGTACAAACGATTGTCAATATATTTTTCCTAATTATTGTCTCATTTTTAGTTCAATGGGTGGAGTAACCTCTTTTCGGTAAATTGCTGAACTTTAACAGAAGTAGCGAGTCAGAAGCATACTCATGCGATGATGCTCTGCATATAGAGGTCATCGAAATAAAATTGGCAAACCTAGTGTCACTGAAGAGGGTCAAACATAGAACCTCCTGATTCGAAAAGGGCTCCAAAAGGTATTTTACCCGTACATACGGGGGTTAATCGTCCAGATTGTCCGCCTATGGCGGAACATTTGTCCAAATAATCCAGATTTTCCCTTGATTCCACCCCATCTGCACCACAATTGCACCACACCTATACCAATGGATAGCGGCTCGCGTCAGGAGATTTGTAAAAATTATGAATATTTTACAAACTGACCTCTACCCAATTTAGCAATAATTTTTTACTCGCGGCTCGATGAGTAACAGACGCCTTATCAACGCCATTAGGCACAGCACTATTTGGCTTGAGAGGCAAACTCGGATTATTTACCGCTGTACGCGACCAGTAGCATCACCAGCGGCCAGCTTATCGACTTCTGCCGTCGATATCTGATTGAAATCTCCTTCAATCGTGTGCTTCAAACAAGATGCTGACACTGCAAATTCCAGCGCTTCCTGGGGAGCTTTGTTGGATATGAGGGAATAGATCAATCCACCGCCGAAACTATCGCCCCCACCCACCCTATCAACAATGTGAATGGTGTATTCCTTAGAGAAATAATAATCCCCTTTGTCGTACAACATCCCAGCCCAGCGGTTATCGTTTGCAGAAATTGAGCCACGTAAAGTAATAGCCACTTTTTCAAAACCAAAACGATCTGCCAATTGCTTAGCCACTTCTTTATAACCATCATGGCTCAGTTTTCCGTTGGTGATATCGCTGTCATCTGCTGCAATGCCAAAAACATCCTTAGCATCTTCTTCGTTGGCAATGCAGATGTCCACATAGGGCATAAGTCGAGCCATAACAGTGCCGGCTTTCTCACGCGACCATAGGTTTTTACGGTAGTTGAGGTCGCAGCTGACCGTCAGACCACGACGTTTGGCCTCTTTGCAGGCTTCCATACATATTTCAGCCACATTGTCACCTAGCGCTGGTGTTATGCCAGTGAAATGAAACCAGCAGGCGCCGTCGAAAATATTTGCCCAATCAAAATCTGTTGTGGTCGCCTCTGCGATGGATGAATTGGCTCGGTCATAGATCACCTTGGAGGCACGCTGAGAGGCGCCCTTCTCCAGGAAGTAAATGCCTACACGCTTGCCGCCGCGCACGATTTTTGATGTATCAACACCATAACGGCGCAGAGAATCAACTGCAGCCTGCCCAATCTCATGGATGGGCAACTTGGTTACATAGCGCGCATCCAGCCCAAAGTTTGCCAACGAGACAGCCACATTGGCCTCACCACCACCATAGGTTGCATCGAAGGTCTCAGCCTGAACGAAGCGGTAATATCCCAAAGGCGCCAACCGCAGCATTATTTCCCCAAAGGTCACAACTTTACCAGCCAACGGCACATTGGCCGCCTTTACAAAAGTTTCTGCCTGGGTTGCAGCCTTACCGCTAACGATTTGGACAGCCTCGCGGGTCAATTTCTCGATGGTATCAAAGTCACTGTCATTTATCAATTCGTCCTTCACCATCCAACTGCCCCCACAGGCCAAAACCTTGGTGAAAGCCAAGTACTCGCTTATATTCTTTGCATTAATTCCGCCGGTTGGAATGAATTTAAGCCCTCCATACGGCCCGGAAATCGCCTTGAGCATACTCACTCCACCAAGGTTTTCAGCAGGGAAGAACTTTACAACCTCAAGCCCACGTTCAAGCGCCTGTTCAACATCGCTCGGACTAGAGCAACCCGGCGTAATGGGAATGCCGAGCGCAATACAATGATCTACCACCCTCGGGTTGAACCCCGGTGAGACGATAAATCTAGCGCCGGCAGCCACCGCCTTGTCCACTTGCTCAATAGTCAAGACCGTACCAGCCCCAACAAGCATTTCCGGAAAGGCTACGGCAATCCGGCGGATGGCTTCTTCAGCCTGAGCTGTGCGAAAGGTAATTTCCGCGCAGGGAAGTCCGCCCAGGCACAATGCCTGTGCCAAAGGTATTGCCTTCTCCACATCGTTGATCTTTACAACCGGGATGATTTTTAATTCGTGGAGCCTTTCCAAAACTTCGTGCATATTAAAATCTCCAATCCGTGAATCAATAATCCAGAGAGGCGTTATCGAGGGATCCCGCCATAAAAGGCTACTGCCTTTGCTAGCTCGTTTAGATCTTTTTGACCAACCTGCGGCGCCTGGGGCATGTCGCCAGCGAGCATCTTCAAATCACGCAAGGCGCTGCCAGTCGCCACACAAACGATTTTGTCAGCTCGTTTGAAGGTGCCATTTGCAACCAGGTTTTTTGTCGCTGCCATGACAGTCGCACTGGCAGGCTCAGCCAGAATTGCTTCGCGAGAAGCTACTATGCGCATGGCAGCCAGGATATCTTCATCCGTCACAGACACGGCAAACCCGTTGCTGCGGTAAAGCACGTCCAAAGCAGTCACACCTTCGAAAGTGACAGGATCGTTGATTGATGAGGCAATTGTGCGGGCATCCGTCCAGAATTCAGTTTTTTTAGCTTTTTCTTCAAAAGCTTTCACTATTGGTGCACAGCCTTCTGCCTGTACAGCAACCATGCGCGGAAGGCGGTCGATCAACCCCAGTTCAAACATCTCCGTATAAGCACGGTAAATTTTACTGATCAAGATGCCGCCACCAACCGGACACAGAATGTAATCCGGCACATCAAAATCCATGCTCCTCGCTACCTCATATGCGATGGTCTTGTAGCCTTCAGCACCATAGGGGTGGTGCAGCATGGTGGTGCATACATTCCTCCATCCAAAAGCTTTAGTGCCTGCAACCACCAGGTCGATAGCATCGTTAACATGACCAACAGCCCGTATGAATCGCCCACCATATGACATGTTCTGCCAGGCACGCTCTTGTGCTGCACCTGGAGGCAACAGGATGAAACATTTGATTCCCGCTACTGCAGAATATGCAGACACCGCGGCTGCAGCATTACCCGCTGAACCAAGCGCAACCGCCTTTGCACCACCCACTTTTTCGAGCGAGATTGCCACAGTGGCGAAGCGGTCCTTGTAGGAACCAGTGGGGTTGACGGTCTCATTCTTGATGTAGAGATAATCCAAACCGTATTCTTTACTCAACCGGTCAGTTTTGACTAAAGGTGTGTTACCTTCACCGCGGGTGATGGGAGTGATATCGTCACTTACAGGGAGGAATTTTCGGTACCCCCAGATACCATTCTCCGAGCCCTTGCGCAATGTATTTTTCAATCCTTCCGGGTCGGTCTTAAGATCAACCAGCGGTTCGATCGATCCACCGCAGTATGTGCAC
>DATEDD010000054.1:0-4428 GCA_035286565.1 Anaerolineales bacterium | reverse complement strand
ACAGAGCGTAAATTTGCCGCCATGACCGCGTCCCACTCTTCTACTGTCGTTTGCACAAGCGGCTTGGCAACTTGCACAGCAGCATTGTTGACGACTGCCCCCAGAGAAACAGTGAAGGACTGGGCTTTTTCGAATATCGCTTCCAGGTCTTCCGGGCGGGAAATATCAGACTGGATATAAAACCCATTTTTCGGGAAACCTTCGCCGAACTCAGCCCTGTCCACGCCAATGACGCGCCAGCCTTTTTTGGTGAAGAGGTTAACTGTTGCTCGACCAATCCCTCCCGCCGCGCCGGTAACTAAAACGGTTTTTGATTCAGCCATCATTATTTCTTCTTTCTTCTTTTATCCCTTCGAGACGGCTTCGCCAGTCAGGGCAACGCTTTCTTGGTACTTCAACCCCAGCCCTTCTACCAGATTCTTGATCGTGTTCCAATGAATGCGCTCCCACGCGGCAGGACTGGAATTTGAATTATGTGGGGCGAGCAAGACATTGTCCATTTTCATAAGCGGACTATCCTTCGGCAATGGCTCAAACTCGAAGACATCCAAAGCCGCGCCTCCCACCTGACCTGAACTGAGTGCGGCGACAAGGGCATTTTCCTCCACGATGGGACCGCGCGCGGTGTTGATGAGAATAGAGGTGGTTTTCATCTTCGCAAGAGTTTTGGTATTGATGAGATGATATGAAGTTGGATTAAGATCGCAGTTCACTGAGACGAAATCGGAATCGGAGAGCAGTGATTGAAGATCCGTCATTTGAACGCCTGATTCAGTCACAAAGACATGATCAACTTCGATAATATCCGTACCATAAACTTTCATCCCAAAGGCTCGCGCGCGGCGAGTGACTGCCTTGCCGATGTTGCCAACGCCGATAATTCCCAACGTACATTCGCTTAAAGTTTTGCCTGGGATCTTCTCCCATTTTCCGATTTTCATCGCTCTGTCCATCCATGGGCCGCGCCTTGCAAATGCAAGCATATAGCCCAGCACCGTGTCTGCGACGGGAGTGGTGAAGGCATTTGGCGTGCGTGCGAGAGTGATATTTAAGCGGGAACAAGCTGAGACGTCGATTGAATCGACACCCGTCCCCCATTTGGAGATGACTTTCAAACGCGGGGAACAGGTTTCCAGGACGTGCGCTGTATAGCGGTCATCCCCGCAAATTGCGCCGTCAAATTGACCCGCGTACTTGAGCAGGTCATTCTCTTCCATGCGTTCCTGCACATCCGGGACGATCAGGTCTATTCCGTATTTTTCGAAAACAGGTTGGAAGCGATCCAAAAATGGGATCATATAAGGGGCAGTCATCAAAACGGTCGGCATGATCTCTCACTTATTAACAGGAACATACAAATTAATAAGGATAATTGTAACACCGACAAAGCGCGCAGAAAAAGTGAAGTATGATTCGAGCATGAACAAAATAATAAACCGTAAGGAAAAAAAACTGACCCGGGCAGGGTTGAGGGCTTTCCACAAATACGCATCCATCATGGTGCTTGTTCTGACGGGCATCCTGGCTGGCTTGTTGTTCAGGCAATTGACAGCACCCAGAATGGATTTTTACAACGAACTTTGGGGACCGGCCTATTTGCTAACCCAGGGACAAAGCCCCTATGACACATCCAGCTTAAACACAAATTTACCTGCGGCATGGTTTCCAATGGCGATTGGATTCTTTTCACCATTGGGGTGGCTTTCCGAAAATTCTGCTCTGCAGTTTTGGTTTATTTTTAATATTATAGAAATATGCATGATTATTTATATTGCACAGGGAGATAAGCTGTCAATTTACAACACGGTCATTCTGGCGCTGCTTTGTTTATTTTTTCCGCCAACTCTTAATCACTTCAGCCTCGGGCAAATTTCAATTACAGTTGCACTGTGCCTGATGCTTGCCGTCCATTTTGCAAACACGGAAAGGCATTGGTTATCCGCATTTTTTGTCGCGCTGGCATTTTCGAAACCGCATCTGGCAATATTGGCTGGGCTTGGTCTAAGTTATCACTATTACCTGCGAGGTAAAATCAGGGGAATAATGGTTTTTTGGGGAAGAACGCTTCTCATTTCGCTTGGATTATGTCTCCCGCTTTTTATCGCTTACCCCAACTGGATGCCGGACGCAATCCTGAGTATGACGCAAAATCCACCCTGGTTGTACCCATCCCTGTTTATTCTTTTTCATAGATATCTTGGCGCTTGGGGATATGTGCTATGGGGAGTCGCTTCGCTAACTGCCATATGGTTAGGTTATTTGCTATGGAAAAAACTCCCGTCTGCCAATGCAATGGTTTGGAGCCTTGCTCTTGCGCCTGTTTTATCTCCGTATGTGGGAAGTTGGGACTTTGTCCTCCTTCTGCCATTGCTAATATCAACTTATGCACGCATCGATTTGAAACGAAAAATTTTCATCATCGTTTTATACTCCATTGCATGGTATGGAATGGCGCTTGTGCAAATGCAGGAATCCAGCCACAACCACTTTTTCTGGTGGGTCCCATTATGGTTTCTTGGCATGTCTGCATTGGTCACAAACTGGAAGACTAACCGTTCAAGTGGCAGTACCAGTACCCAGCCCGTTTAATTTATCAAGCCAGCTTGCGAATTCGCTCAAAATTTAACGCAAAGGCGTGGAGTCGCAAAGAAAGAAACTAATTCTTAGCGTCTTGGCAGCTTTGGGTTAATAACTCACCTTACTCACTTTCACGCATTTATAGAATTGCCGCCCTGAGCGACAGCGAAGGGTCTCTACAACTATTTCAGAGACCCTTCGCTCCGCTCAGGGAATCATGCTTGGTGCGTAAGGCGAGTTAATAAATCTTGATCGAAGGCAGGCGAAGGAACAATGACAGTAACTTGTGTCATTAAGGCTCTTACTGCCCGCAAGTATTGGGCATCATTGAAAAATCATATAAATTGGGAACAGGCGAGAAATAACTTACATCCTCGAGCATTTCATACTTGCCGCCGAAGTATAAATTGAAAACAAGGCGGAAAGTATTCACCGGACTGATCGAGGGGTACAACTTATCATTATTCTCAGGCAAATAATAGGCATTGAGAATCCACATGCGGCGGTCTTTTGGCTGCATCCACGCGCCGTGGTCGCCCTGAATAATGATAATAGGCGGCGTATCAGATTCCTCAAGAATTGTATCAACGGCTTCAAGCACCCTTGTATTCAAATAAGTTACCTGATGGGTGTATCCTTTTTGATATTTGTCATTAGGATACTGCCTTTGTTCATTCCAGAAATCAGGCGGGTATGTCGGGTTGCCTTCAGCATCAAATATAAAAGGCGGATGAGGCGAGATCAAGTGAATATAGGAAAACTGCGGGCCGGGCATATTTGCCACGTCGTTAATATTGTCAAATATATTACTGAAACGATCGCGAAAACTTTGCCCCAATACTTCGTCCGGATCAACCCAGCCCCAATCCTGAACGTAACGTGCCAGGGTTGTCCGCAAAAAGAGTCCTTCAAACTCAGTCAACATTGAACTGAAGGGAGGCGGCGTAAGGAAATGATCCGCATCCTCCAATTCCATCCACGCGAAGCCTGTTGCAAAATTGACCGTCTCATATCCCAGGCTTTCAAAATTATGGCGCACAGCGCTGTGCTTGAGCGCATCCCACAACCTCCGCCGCGCAGTGCTTTCAGGTGTGAAGGCATCATCCAGTTCCTGGATGTACATCATATTCAAGGAGGATGCCAGTGAAATCTCGGTTCGCACATAATTGCTCTGACTGCACGCTGCAACATAAAATCCCCGCTTTTGCAGGGCGTCCACGAATTCAGAATTATCATAGTCGTACACCATTTTTAGAAAATCCTCACGCGCGTACGAATCAAGGATGATGTAATACACGTCGGGTGGATACTGCGGTAAAGTCAGATCATTCTGCGTGGGAGCATGGCTTGCCCCCAAAGCATGGACGCTGCGCGGTTTACCCTCAAAGCGGATCTGCCCCACAGACATGACCAGCAAGGCAAGCGCTATCGTATTAAAGGCCGCTGTCGAGGAAACAGATGTGGATCGAGAACGAAGCGCCCAGGCAAGCGCAAACATAAACAAAGCGATCCATACCATTGCAAGCCAAAGCGTGTAATTCGTTCCTGGATATTTTTCATCAACGGCAATATAGGCATGCCCGAAAGAAAAGAACAATGCCAGCCACAGCGTAGTAAGAAAAGCGGATTTATGCGCCTGCCGTAGAAATAACCAAATCACAAAATATAATATCCCGCCAAACGCAACAGACACCAGCAGGGAACGTATCCCCGCTGTCGGTTGGATCTGCCCTGTATTGGCTGAGAGTAATGCTAGCACAGGGTAAGCGCTGATCGCAATGGGAAACCAGGGGGTATTTAAAATACCATTAAGTACTTTTTTCATAAAGAAATATTCTCTTGCCCGCAAAA
>DATEDD010000053.1:0-2208 GCA_035286565.1 Anaerolineales bacterium | reverse complement strand
GCCTAATGTCCGACAGGTTCACGATCGGCATGGTTTGTCGCCACAATTCGGTCAGGGTTTCAGGGTTGTCAAGTTCGTCAATTTTCGCTATCATCAGTATCAGTTGGCTCATGTGGGTCTCCCGATGTTCGCCTTGCGGCGGTGTAGAGACATCAAGGTTACTCGCAGGAGCCAATTTTCATCAAGGGCGCGTCCCATCGCTTTGGCGCGCTAACAAAATCCACGCAAAGCTTGACCAAAATAACGATGTCATTTATGATGTCTTATACGACATCAGAAAGAGAGACATCCTATGACACGTTATGCTCTTAGCCTTCCAAACGGCCTAAAACGGGATGCCGAACGGCTTGCCAAAAAGCAGGGCGTTTCGCTCAATCAATTCATTCTATGGTCAGTAGCAGAAAAAGTGGGCGGACTAATGCAGGGGCTGGATGATCCTGATTTTCCAAATATCACCTATCGCCGCGGTGCATCTGGTTCTCTAGCTCCTGTTTTGCGTGGTACCGGAATTCGGGTGCAAACGATTGTCATCGCCGCGCAAAATATGACTCCTGCCGAAATCGCTGAAGACTATGACCTGACTGAAACACAAGTGCAGGAAGTATTGGATTTTTACGAAGCCCATCGCGCTGAAATAGACGCTTTCATTCAACTCGAAGCCGCGCTGGAGCCAAAGGGTGAGTAAAAAATTACACCTGCATCTCGACGCGGACACATCCAGCAAAGCCTTACATAATGCTCTGGTCGACCACGGACATAATGTAACGCGCACCCCCACTGAATGGATGCCGCTTGACGCAAGCGATGAAGGCCAATTACTCGGCGCGACCGCCCAAGGTCGCGCCATTTTTACATACAACATACGTGATTTTATTATTTTGGGAAATCGTTACCCACACCACGCAGGAATCATCCTTGCATTTCAAAAAAGCATGAGCCTGAACGAAACCATCAATGCCTTGGATCGTGTTCTGCGTGAGACTCAAGCCGATGAATGGATCGGTCAAACCCGCTGGTTGAATGATTGGAGAAGGTAGCCGCGCAGTATACGAATATCAGCCGTGCTTCAGTCCTGAGAAGTTGGGGCAGTGAGCCAGAACAAAATGAGGGTTATAACGTTTGGAATAACTACCAAATCTTGTG
The DNA here is from genome assembly GCA_035286565.1 of Anaerolineales bacterium. Taxonomy (GTDB): domain Bacteria; phylum Chloroflexota; class Anaerolineae; order Anaerolineales; family Villigracilaceae; genus Villigracilis. The sequence continues at coordinate 1,065 of DATEDD010000053.1, read as the reverse complement.
GTTATAACGGTGTAAAATAGAAGCTGTTCAGAAAGGATTTGGAAATGGCACTTCCTCCTCGCCTTATCACCCCAAAGGGTGAAATTATTGAATTGACACCGGAGACTTATCGACGAATCCGAAAACTGGTTGTTTCGCCGCGGTCGAAAAGGGCAACCGCAAAATTCATCCATTCCACGTATGGCAAATACGCGGGCAAGCCTTCCTTGACCCAAGCCCTGCTTGCGCAACGCGCTGCCGATCTGGCCCTCGAAGAAGCCAAAATCAAGAGATGGCATGGCAGAAAATAAGCCTGTATTTGTGCTGGACAGCTTTGCGGTCCTCGCATATTTTCAGGCAGAGGACGGCGGCGAACGCGTACTTGAGTTACTGAACAACGCCCGTGAAGATAAGGTTGAACTTATGATGAGCCTTATCAACGCGGGCGAAGTCGTTTATTTGACAGCGCGTAACCGTGGACACAAAACTGCCGAATCTCTCTTGAAGGATTTACGCAATTTACCTATCACCCTTTTCGAAGCCAGCGAAGAACGGATTCTTGCCTCGGCGTGGATAAAAGCAAACCATGCGATTTCGTATGCGGATTCCTTCGCCGTCCAATTGGCTCAGGAACTAAGAGCTACACTCGTAACTGGCGATCCTGAATTTGAAGTCGTGAAAGATTTGCAAGTTTTATGGCTTGTCGAATGACAGTGAGTCCCCCTCTCCTGTAGGAGAGGGTCAGGGCGCCGCGCTGAGCCTGTCGAAGTGGTGAGGTCCAAAACTACCAGCCGTGCTTTAGCCCTGAGAAGTTGGGGCAGTGAGTTTAGACTGAAGATCATCTTGGAAAAGATCTAATTATCGTAAAATTTTATGGGCCCACCGTGAAGTTCATCCCGCTGCTCCACGGGCCATAACCTGCGTCGCTCCAGGTCTGGGGGTGTTGACCCCTGAGTGTCTTGATACTGCACAAGAAGAGAGATAAGATAGGGTAATGGAAAAACAAGCACGCCACCGACCGAGAAGGAATTTTGAAGAAGTAAAGCGAGAGATCGTTGAGTGTGATTTAGAGAACTGCCCGCATTG
>DATEDD010000052.1:0-3794 GCA_035286565.1 Anaerolineales bacterium | reverse complement strand
AATGAAGTCCAAATTGGTGATTTCGTATCATCTTACGAGGAGATGACAGTCTCATGGAAGTTTACAATCACGATCTGGTCATTTTGGGTACGGGCTTGGCGGGCTTGCGCGCCGCGCTTGAAGCCGCCCAGCAGAGTAAGGGGGAGTTGGATATTGCATTGGTCTCCAAACTTCAATTGATGCGCGCGCACTCGGTTGCGGCGGAGGGCGGTACAGCCGCCGTCATGCGGCAGGACGAGGGCGATAGTTACGAACTCCACGCGTGGGATACGGTCAAAGGTTCGGACTTTTTGGCTGACCAGAACGTGGTGGATTTCTTCGTCCATGAAATGCCGAGGGAAATTTTGCATTTGGATCATTGGGGCATTCCCTGGTCTCGGCGTGAAGACGGGCGCATCGCCCAGCGACCGTTTGGCGGGCACACCTATCCCCGAGCCGTTTTCGCCGCTGACAAGACAGGGCATCTCGAAATGCAAACCCTGTACGACACGTTGATGAAGCACACCGCGACGCGAAAGATCAATCGTTATGATGAAGGTTTTGTCACATCCATCATCATTGAAAATAATCGTTTCGCAGGCTTGACGATGATCGATATGATCAACGGCCGTTTTGCGTTGATACGCGGTAGAGCGCTCATCATCGCAACTGGCGGCGCAGGTCAGATATTTGGTTTCACCACGTATTCTGAAACCGTCACAGGCGACGGACTCGCAATGGCGTATCGCGCAGGCCTTCCACTTAAGGATATGGAATTCGTGCAATTCCATCCAACGGGATTGATTCCTAGCGGGATTTTGATGACGGAAGCATGCCGTGGCGAGGGTGGCTATCTTGTCAATAACAATGGCGAACGTTTCATGGAAACGTATGCCGCCAAAGCAATGGAACTTGCGCCGCGCGATATGGTCTCGCGTTCTGAGATGACTGAGATAGAAGCAGGCCGCGGCTTCCCCGGACCTGATGGGTTGGATTACTTGAATTTGGATTTACGTCACCTCGGCAGGGAAAGAATCCTTGAACGTCTCCCACTCATCCGTGAAGTGACCATCAAACACATCGGGCTTGACCCCATCGAAAAACCGATCCCAATTCGCCCAGTGGCACATTATTCGATGGGCGGCGTGCATACGGACATCAAAGGTCACACGCCGGCTGAGAATATTTGGGCGGCAGGAGAAGTTTCCTGTGTGTCTTTGCATGGCGCAAACAGACTCGGTGCAAACTCAACGGCGGAATGTCTGGTGTGGGGGCGGGTCACTGGCGCGGAGGCGGCGCGGTATGCCGCGAATGCGTCAGCGGCAGAGGCACCTGTTGAGGCCGCGCAGGCCCAATGGTCAAAGATCGAAGCGTTGTTTGAGTCCAAAGGAAGCGAAGACCATTATCAAATCCGCAAAGAGTTACGCAAGACATTGGATGACAACATGGGTGTCTTCCGCACAGGCGAACAAATGCAAGCGGGCTTGAATAAGATCCGTGAGTTGAAGGAAAGATATAAACACATTTCGTTGAAGGATAAGAGCCTGCGTTATAACACCGATTTGGAACGCGCGATTGAAACGGGATTCATGATCGATGTGGCTGAGGTCGCAACGCTTGGTGGTTTGACTCGCACCGAGTCACGCGGCGGACATGCGCGCCGCGATTACAAAACTCGTGACGATGAGAATTGGTTAAAGCACACCATGGCGAGTTTTACACCCGAAGGTCCCAAGTTGGATTACATCCCTGTTGATATCTCCATGTGGAAACCTGTGGAGAGGAAATATTAGGAGTAACTATGAATTCAAATTCTCCAAAATCATATCCAAATAGGCTCGGCTTGAAAGGCTGGGTGTACGCGGGACGTTATACCTTTGAACGCTATTTATATTTGGGACATCGACTCTCGGGAATGGGGTTGATCGCGTACATGGTCCTGCACATCATTGAAACAGCAAACCGTATGCGCGGCGTCGAAGCATGGCAGGGATTGATGGCGCTCTTCGCTTCGCCACCATTCAAGGTGGTCGAGTATTTGCTCTTTGCCGCAGCGGTTTTCCACGCAATGAACGGCGTGCGATTACTGCTCACTGAGTTGGGATTCTTTCTCGGTAAACCCAAGGAGCCTGTGTATCCGTATTCGTCGTCCGTGATGAGACACCGCCCTTTGACTTATGTCATTATGGCACTGGCTGGGCTGATCATTATTCTCGGCGGTTCGAGTTTGTTCTTCCCGTAGGAGGTATCCCATGCGCGAAACACGTTTATGGTCTTTACATCTGCTTGTCATCCCAATCATTGTGGTATTGCTCGGGACGCACTTCGCTATCATACACTATGCTCCCGTCTTTTATGGCATGAGTGTGGAAGAGGCGCGCAGTTTTGAAGTGATGATCGAGCGCGGACGTAGTATTGCTCAATTCGTCCTTTACATCTTATTGCTTGCGGCGGGTTTGTATCATGGACTTTACGGCTTGCGCGGAATTATCCGTGAGTTGCCGCTTACACCTGCGCTTGCAAAACTTGTGGATGTTGGCATTGTGTTGTTCGGGCTTTTCATTTTCGGCTTCGGCACTTATGTTACGTGGTGGACGTTTAGTTTCAAAATCGGAGGATGAACATGACTGCTTCGCATAAGACAATAACCCCGCGAGAGATCACCTTCCGCGTCCGCCGCTTTGACCCAGAAACCGATTCCGCTCCTCATTGGGATTCCTACACCCTGAACGTTACCGAAGGCATGACCGTGCTTGAGGCGTTGCACCAACTCAAGGCTGAGAAAGAACCGACATTAGCTTGGCGGTCGTCCTGCCGCATGGGTGTATGTGGTTCGTGTGGCATGTTCATTAACGACTTGCCGCAACTTGCCTGTCAGACTCAGTTGCTTCATCTCGGCACGGATGTGGTCACCGTCGCGCCGCTTCCGAATTATCCCAACGTCAAAGACCTTGTCCCCAATCTGGAGCCGCTCATCGAAAAGCACGTCACAATCAAGCCGTTCATCATTCATCCAAATCCGCAGGAGATTGACGAACCTACTGGTGAGTTCATCCAATCTGCTGAAGAACGCGAAGCCTTTTCGCAATTCACTTACTGCATTAAGTGTGGACTGTGTCTCGCAGCTTGCCCCACCGTTGCGACTGATCCGCTTTTCCTTGGACCTCAGGCATTGGCCCAGGCTTATCGCTACACTGCCGATAACCGCGACTGCGGGTTGAAAGAACGCCTCGAAGCAATTGACATTTTCCACGGCCCGTATCAATGCCATCTAGCGGGGGCGTGCTCACAGGCTTGTCCCAAGGGAGTCGACCCCGCCTTCGGAATCCAATTGCTCAAGCGCACGCTCGTGCTGGATAGCATTGGCGTTGGAAAGAAGAAATCTTCGGTTGCAAAGGTCAGACCGCTTGCGGATGTGGTCAAGGCAATTGAAGAGTTCGCTCCGCCACCGAGGACGGTTGTCAGTAATTAGTGAACAGTTATCAATGAACAGTGAGCCGCATCTGTGAGGATGCGGCTTTTGTTTTACAAAAACGATATTCATTAGCGGTTTGGAGTGTCACGGGGTAAAATAGTGCCGTTCAGACTCTTAATTTCACTTCGGAGGCTTCAATGGGCTTGAAAAGGAATGTCAGCCTTTCCACCGCCCTGCGCTACAAGGGACAGGGTCCGTTTTTGAGCTATATCCTGCATCGTATCGGCGGGAGCGCGTTATTCATCTTCTTCACGCTGTACATCCTGGTATTGGCAGGTGTGGATTCAGTCAATGCCATTTTCAGTAACTGGGTATTCCAAATCATTTTGCTTGTCTTGGG
>DATEDD010000051.1:0-2810 GCA_035286565.1 Anaerolineales bacterium | reverse complement strand
TCAGATTTAGTTTTTCGATCTTTCTTTGTTACTGCTTCAAGAATATCTTCCTTTGTCAACTTATAAATATCGGCGACATCTTTCACTTTATTTGCTTCAATTAATTTTTCGACAATTTTGATGCCTAATCCTTCAATATCCATTGCACCGCGTGAAACGAAGTGCTCGATATTCCGCACCAATTGGGCAGGACATGCGGCGTTGACGCAATACCAAGCCACTTCACCTTCGAAATGTTCCACCGTTTGTCCGCAAGTGGGACATTTTGCTGGCGGCTTATAAGTCTTCTCTTTGCCAGAGCGCGCATCCAACACTGGACCGATCACATACGGAATTACTTCGCCCGCGCGTTTGACCAGCACACGGTCACCTATACGGATGTCTTTCTCTGCGATGAAATCAAAATTATGCAGGGTGGCGCGTTCCACAACTACGCCGCCAATTTCAACCGGCTCCAGCATGGCATACGGAGTCAACACGCCTGTGCGCCCAACGGCGACGCCAATATCATTTAATGTTGTTGTTACCTCGCGTGCAGGGAATTTGAATGCAATCGCGCCGCGCGGGTCTTTGCCGACAAAGCCTAAATCTGCGGACAGGTTTAAGTCGTCTATTTTGATGACCATGCCATCCGCTTCGTACGGTAATTTGTCACGTCCCTTGTTCCATGTTTCGGTGTATGTAATTGCAGATTCAAGGTCATCGAAACGTTTGGCAACATCGGCGACAGGGAAGCCCAGCGCTTTGAGATATTCCAGGATCTCCCATTGTGAAGCGGGCAATTTGCCGCCTTCTGAATGGATGATCTGATAGACGAGCAAAGTCAATGGGCGTGCGGCAGTCAGTTGCGGGTCAAGTTGGCGTAACGAACCCGCCGCCGTATTGCGCGGATTAAGATAGGTCTTCTGGCCTGCTTCTTCGAGCTTGCGATTCAATTCTTCAAATTCCTTGATGGGAATGAATACTTCACCGCGAATGACAAGGTAATTAGGAATTGGTGAATTAGGTGATGGTGAAACTGGGATTCGTAAAGGTATTGCTTGTATCGTTCGTAAATTTGAGGTGATGTCTTCGCCCACTTCACCGTCACCGCGGGTAGCGCCCTGCACGAACATGCCAGCGCGATAATGTAAAACAACAGATAAACCGTCAATTTTTGGCTCGACCACGAACTTTGCCTTCTCAACCCGGTCATCCAGTTTTTTGACGCGATCAAACCACGTGCGGGCGTCATCTGCGCCAAAGGCGTTTGCCAGGCTTAAAATGGGAGCAGGGTGACGAACTTTGTCGAAACGGTCAGCAGGCCTGGCGCCGGTGCGCTGCGTGGGTGAGTCAGGTGTGATCCAGTCCGGGTGGTCAGCTTCGATCTGTTTGAGCTCGTTGAGCAGGCGGTCATATTCCAGGTCACTGATGAGGGGCGCATCCAGCACGTGATAACGATAATTATGAAAGTTTACCTGCGCCTTAATTTCTTCATATCGGGAGAGAAGTTTATCTGTCATGTTTGCATTATACTGCCCGTCGTATTAATTTCTAAACTTTCAGGGGCGAAATTATGGGCAAAAATTAGTTTTTCTTAGCAAATGATACAGTACTCAGTATATGTAAAACCCGCCCGTTTGCGGCGGGCAGGTGAAGCGCTGATTCTTTTTCTGAATGTCAAACTGTCAGAAAGTCGTGAACTGTTAAAATGATTTGATGACTACAACCTGCGGGAAGTTCATCAACTACTAATTTGAAATGTATTCTCTCAAACTATGTTCCACTGCGTAGGCTGCCGCTTCTGCGCGGTTGTTCACACTCAATTTTGAGAGGATGCTCGAAACATAATTTCTAACCGTGCCTTCACCGAGGAACAAACTCTTGGCGATCTCGCGATTGGTCTTGCCTTCAGAGACCAACAAAAGCACATGCTTTTCCTGTTGACTCAAATGAGCGAAAGCCGAAGCCTCCTCCTCTTTGACAGCGCGGCGCACTTCCTGAAATACACGCTGGGTGACAGCAGGGTCGAGCAAGGCTTCACCGCGCCCGACAGATTCAATTGCCTTGATCAGGTCCTCGCTTCCAATTTGCTTGAGGATGTATCCCGAAGCCCCCGCGCGGATCGCGGAGAACAGCATTTCATCCTCGGCATATGAAGTGAGCATGATTACTTTTGTGTTTGGGTATTGAGCCGTAATTTGTTCGCAGGCTTCGATCCCCGAGGTGCCAGGCAGGCGAATATCCATCACGACAACATCAGGTTTCAGTGAGGCTGTTTGTTCGAGCGCCTCGCGTGCTGAGCCAGCTTCTCCAACCACATCAAACTGAGGGTGACGGTCCAGCAGGGATTTCAAGCCGAGCCGAACCACCTCGTGATCATCTACCAGGATAATTCGTTGTTTTTTCATTTGCTTATTTTACCTCAGGAATATGCAGTAAACGAGCAAAATTCACTAAATTTTGGCTTTTTTCAATGCCAGCAAATGCTCTTCAATGTGAGCCAGACTGCGCTCCACCCACAATTGCAAAGTCAATCCGCCTCCCATCGTTGCGTGTCGGCTTTCGCGGGACCATGCCTCGCGCGGCATGGATTTCAGAATGGCACACAACTCATCCATGTTTGCAGAAAATTCACTCAAAATATTTTCAAGCGGTTCAGCTTTGTTGTAATGCTCAGCCATCCAAGCGTCCGCGTCAAAATTTTTGAATTCGGGATTCTCCTCATTCAACGTCTGACGAATGCGCGCGCCGTAGATCATCTTATCCACATCACGCGTGTGCGACGCGATCTGATGCGCCGTCCATTCGCCCTCCACTTTTGTAAACGG
>DATEDD010000050.1:0-10869 GCA_035286565.1 Anaerolineales bacterium | reverse complement strand
GCGCCTCATGCCCGTACGTGGCTTGACCTCGACCAATCCGAGCGAACGCGCCACTTCCAGCTGTTCACGCAGCGCCGCCACCCCAACGCTCAACTCGCGGCTGAGTTCGGTTAAAGGCGGCAGGCTGTTCTCTGCCTCCGGGTGAGCGGCAAGATAGCGTAAAAACTCAGAAATGTTTGGGGAAACACGTTCGCGCAGCATATAGTCTGATTAATCCTATTAATCATATTTTACGATGAGATTTAGGAAGTGTCAAGGTTTATGGCTAGCGCCTGTATGCAAATTAAATTTGTGTCACCCTGAACCGAAGCCCTGAACAAAGTGAAGGGGCAAGCGAAGGGTCTCGTTTTGCCCTAAATCGGGTGAATTCGGCCAAAGGTAGAGATTCTTCGTCGCTCCGCTCCTCAGAATGACATAGCTGTGTTGATTTTGCATACAGGCCCTAGCACTCTGCTAAATTGATTGTTTTACACTATTTATGCCCAATTGAAGTGATTTTGGCTCAATTCAAAGCATAGAATTCAAATTAGCAAAGTATTAGTAGGTTACAGAAAGAATCTGATAACCGAGTCGCATATTTCTGCGGTTTTTATGAGTGATCTTTTTTCCAGAAAAAATTTTATGAAACTTGGTTTTTCGCAATGTCCCTTTGGGAAAGAAGTTTTTTCAGTTATGAGATATCGTTTGGACAATTGGCTGGATTTAATTAACCGAAATAACGTTCAATATTTTCAAATGAAATTGAAGATTCGATCTGAGTTATTATCTTGTCCGGCCATTCGTGATTTTGTTCGCAAAAAAATGGATAGCCCCCGCAAGGTAAGGTATAATCAAACAGCCGAAAGTCAGGCGCAAATTCATCACAAGGCTGTATATGGCAGGCGTATTTAAACTTCCCAACGAATATTGGTTATCCATTCAAGTCACCCCGCAAGATATTGAAAATCTTTACACTTTTCTTTTTGAGCGAGAGATGCCGTTAACAGCACGGGATCTTGCCTCTGAATATGTAGAGTCGCGCATTCGTTTGGAGCGCACGTCCGCAGAGCGCAGGCAAAATGCTGGCAGTAAAAGTTATCTTCCGAAGGGAAAATATGAGGTTGGCGATCAGCTTGTTTTTCCCGCTCTAGAATGGAAGCGCGGAAATGTAAGCGGTGTTCGTTCTGGCGTGAGTCCATCCATCGGCGATTTTGACGTGCTCACAGTTGATATGGAAGATAACACCGAGCGGATGTTTGCCGCAAGGCTGGATTCACATCCACTAAATGTTTCCCAACTTTCCACACCGGAGAGTGATGAAGTTAGCTCCGCTTTTATTTTGCGAGAGCATGGCGAGTTGGTTGAAAAGAAACTGGAAGCGGCATTCAACACCGAAGAAGGATTGGTGAAGATTGCAGGACGTTGGTTTCCGAGTGCGCTGTTAATTGATATTAATCAAGGTCAGTTGAATCTTGCCGAGGCAGTTCTGGATATGTCCGGCGGCGAGCCGCTTCCCACCCCCGCATTAATGAAGGATATCGAATTGCCGGCAGGTGTGAACCCCAAACTGGCTGAATTCTCCTTAAATTATGCTTTGCAGGATGATGACCGTTTTGACGAGGTGGGTCCGGCGGGTGAGGTGTTGTGGTGTCTGCGCCGACTCGAACCGGACTATGTGCGGCAAGTCCCGCCGCCGCTGGGTTATGTTGAGATCGAACATGACCGCAATGCCCTGAGCCCGGCCATGAAGAATCTCGAATCGCAACTGGATGATGAACTGACACCGTCTGAAGAACTTGACCCGCGCGAGGAAATTTCCTCAGTCACAATATCACTTATATATCCCCACCTGCGTGCAGGGACATTACCGATGTCTGCGCGGGCGCGCAAGTTATTCCCGACAGCTTACGAAACTCAGCGTGTTCGTTTTACGCTCGTAGATGGCAAGACCAAACAACGCATCCCGGCCTGGGTCGTGCTTGAGCATGGCTATGTCTTTGGTTTACGAGAATGGTATAAATCATACCAATTAATTCCAGGCTCACTTGTACAGATTCGGAAAGGCGAACAGCCCGGCGAAGTGATCGTGGAAGTAAAAAGCCAGCGCTCCTCAAAAGATTGGGTGCGCACGGTCATGGTAGGCACTGACGGCGGATTTGTTTTCGCGATGCTGAAACAGTCCATTACAGCCGAGTTCAATGACCGCATGGTGATCCATGTCTCTGATTTCAAAACATTGGATCCTATTTGGGAAAAGAAACGCCCTTTTGAAGAATTGGTTTTACTAGTGATGCGTGAATTGGCAAAATCAAACCCTCAGGGCCATGTGCACGCGCAGGAAATGTATGCAGCAGTCAACCTCGTCCGTCGGGTGCCGCCCGCGCCCCTCTTCGCCCTGCTGGAAACCAGCCCTGTCTTCAAACATGTCGGCGATTTACACTTCCGGCTGGATCAGGAGGTACTATGAGCCTGCTAAAACCAACTTCAAAAACACCGTTCCACATTGATTTTGAATGGTGGAAAAAAAACGAACGCGATTGGCACATTTTTCTGCGTTCTTTATTATGCGCCGAGCATCAGGAAGTCTTTGCGAACAGGGATGAAGACGAAATGATCGACTGGATTGACCCACAAACTGCTGAAGTAAGGCGGGTGGATGGCGTTCAGCATGCTTTGATAAGTCATTGTGCACTATTGCCTGAGTTCAGCAATGAACGAACTGCGATGGTCGAGGCAGTCTTCCGAATTTTTCTGGTAAATGGCAATATTCCCATGTCTGCCGAAGAGCTTGGTCAGAGACTCAGCCGTTCCGCTGACATTATTTTGAAGACGATTGCCGGCCCGCGCGTGTATCGTGGTTTGAGACCGTATCAAAGTCAGGAAGCGGCCGTTTCGTCTGTCGTGTAAAATTATGTATTGCCCCCGTAGCTCAATGGAAAGAGCAACTGCCTTCTAAGCAGGAGGTTGTGGGTTCGAATCCCGCCGGGGGCGCTGAAAAAATAATGATGCAGGCGAATTAGATGGAGAAAGCCCAATGCCTACCGTTATTCGCAAATCAAGTGAAACACTGATCGAAAACAGGCGTAGTACTCTGCGGAGGGTGGGTTGGCAGGTACGCTCAAACGTCTGGAGCCCTCCCACTGATGAATATGAAACTCAGGATACCTACATCGTACGCGTGGAACTAGCGGGGATGCGCGAAGAGGATTTTGAAGTCTCTCTCGAAAATGACACATTGCTTATCATGGGCTACCGTCCTGATTCTTCCGAGCGGCGCGCTTATCATCAAATGGAAATAAATTTTGGGAAGTTTGCAATTGCCGTGGGAGTGCCCGGGCCGGTCAATGTCGAGCAGGCACAGGCCGAATACGTGAATGGCTTCCTGACCATTATTCTTCCAAAAGCAAAACAAAATCATATAAAGGTTTAATAAAACCATGCCTGCACAAAGATGGCAATCTGGTATACAACAATTTTTTCAAGCGATGGGCGAATCTGACGACGAATTGATGAACTCCTTCATGTCGTCGGTCTTTTCGCGATTCCAAAATACGGACAACGCCTCACCTGACCATGAAACTGATGATAAAAATGAGGGACAGAAGCTTCCCGATGTGCTTCCCATCCTGCCGTTGCGCGGAGTGGTTGTCTATCCCAACTCGGCAGTCCCGCTGACTGTGGGTCAGGCGCGCTCGATCAAACTGGTGGATGATGTTGTCGGCGGTGATAAACTGGTCGGACTCGTCGCTGCGCTTAATCCGGATCAGGAAACGCCAGGACCGAATGAGTTATATAAGTTCGGCACGATTGCAACCGTGCATCGTTTGTTGCGCGCCCCGGATGGCACAGTCCGCTTGCTAGTGCAGGGTATGAAACGCTTCCGACTTGGCGAATTTGTGGCGGAAGAACCGTATCTGAAAGCGCATATCCATCTTGCCCCAGAAAATGATGAAACAAATATAGAGACAGATGCGCTTGCGCGAAATGCCAGGGATCAGTTCCAGCAGATCACGCAAATGATTCCCTCCTTCCCGGATGAGCTGGTCAACTCGATTACTTCACTTGAAGACCCCCTTCAAACTGCCTATACGATTGCCAACTTTCAGCGCATTGACCTAAAAGACGCGCAGGAAATTCTTGAATTGGATTCCGTTTACGATAAGCTGAAAAAATTGATCGGCTTGCTCGTCCGCGAAGCGGAAGTATTGACAATCGGGCAGAAGATTCAAAACGAGGCGCGCGGTGAGATCGAAAAAGTCCAACGTGAATACTTTCTGCGCGAGCAGATGAAAGCCATCCAGCGCGAGTTGGGTGAAAAGGATGAACAATCCGAAGAGACCGAGGAATTTCGAAAAAAGATCGAAGATGCGAAAATGCCCGAAGAAGCCCTGAAGCAGGCCAAAAGGGAGTTGGATCGTCTCTCCCGTTTACCGACCGCCGCCGCAGAGTATGGCGTGATCCGCACTTATTTGGATTGGCTTGTGACCCTTCCATGGTCTAAATCCACCACGGATAATCTTGAAATCAAGCATGCCCGGGAAATTTTGAATAATGATCATTACGGATTGGAAGACGTGAAAGACCGCATTCTCGAATTTCTTGCAATTCGCAAATTACGGATCGACCGCAAGGATGAAGTGAAACCGGCTTCTATTGACGCAATACGTCGCGAGCGCGAAGGTGTGATCTTGTGTTTTGTCGGACCTCCGGGGGTTGGCAAGACCTCGCTTGGACAATCCATTGCGCGCGCCATGGAACGGAAATTCATTCGCGCCTCGCTTGGCGGGCTGCGGGATGAAGCCGAGATCCGCGGACATCGCCGTACATACATCGGCGCCATGCCGGGACGCATTTTGCAATCCCTGCGCCGCGTAGATTCGAAGAACCCCGTTTTTATGCTGGACGAAGTGGATAAACTCACCAACGATTTTCATGGTGACCCGGCTTCGGCCTTGCTTGAAGTGCTTGACCCCGAACAGAACAGTGAGTTTCGCGATAATTATCTCGAAGTCTCCTATGATCTTTCGCAGGTGTTCTTCATCACCACAGCCAATACACTTGAGACAATTCCACGCCCCTTGCTTGACAGAATGGAAATCATCTTCCTTTCGGGATATACCGAAAATGAAAAGATGGCAATCGCGCGCGGCTATTTGATTCCCCGCCAGATCCGCGAAAACAGTCTGCGTGAAGACGAGGTTAAGTTTACCGACGAAGCCTTGCAGATGATCGTGCGTCAATATACACGTGAGGCAGGGGTGCGTAATCTGGAACGCAAGATCGGTGCAGTCTGCCGCAAGGTTGGCACGAAAATTGCGGAAGGCAGCGCCGACAAGTTTGAGGTCACACCCAATCTTGTTAAAGAATATCTTGACCACCCGATCTTCCTCGGGCCCGAGGAGCTGAACAAACGCACCTCCATTCCCGGCGTGGTGCCTGGCTTGGCCTGGACATCCTTTGGTGGTGATATTTTATTCATAGAAACTACAGCCATGCCTGGCGGGCGCGGTTTTCAGGTGACAGGTTCCATCGGCAACGTCATGCAGGAATCGGCGCGCGCGGCTTTATCCTATGTCCGGTCACGCGCCTCATCCTTAAATATCCCGCATGAGTTTTTTGAAAAATTTGACCTGCATATGCACATTCCTTCCGGTGCTCAGCCAAAAGATGGACCATCGGCAGGGGTGACCATGGCTACCTCTTTGGTCTCGTTGATCTCCGGGCGCAAGGTAAAGCCTCAGGTCGGTATGACGGGCGAGATCACCCTTCGAGGTCAGGTTCTTGCGATCGGCGGCGTCAAAGAAAAGGTACTGGCGGCTCATCGGAATGGTCTAACAACTGTGATCCTGCCAAAACCCAACGAGCCGGATATTGATGACGTCCCTGATGAAATCAGAAAAACCATGAAATTCATTTTTGCTGAATCTGTGGATGAAGTGATCAATGCCGCACTGGAAAAACCAAAAGTGCAGAAGAAACAAAAGAAGAGTTCCCCCAAGAAAAAAACAAAATTAACCAAGGCAAAAAAGAATGTCAAAGGCAAAAGTCCTGCTCGCCGAAGATGATAAGACCATGGTGTCACTTTTAAAAACATTGTTAAAAATGGAAGGATTCGATGTGGTGGCATTACAGGCAGATGCAGATGTGCTTTCGGTTGTGCGGAGGGAAAAACCGGATGTGATATTGCTGGATGTGCATCTTTCGCAACAAAACGGGCTGGATATTTTAGACTGCTTGCGCAATTCACAAGATACAACTGATATGCGCGTTGTGATGTCCTCCGGCTCAAGTGTCGAAAATGAATGTATTCGCCGCGGCGCAAATGCCTTTTTACTCAAGCCTTACATGCCCAATGACCTGATCGCGATCTTGAAACAAAACATTCGATCCGCATGATTAATCCGTCAATAGAAATTCGCGAATTTTCCTTCACAAATGATTACGACTCCATCCTAAAGTTATGGCAGGACATTGAAACAGGCATGAAGGTGGGGCGTTCGGATACCCCTGAGGAAATCCAGAAAAAACTTGAACGCGATCCAGACTTATTTTTAGTTGCTGAAACAAACAATGAGGTCATCGGCTCAGTCATCGGCGCGTTTGACGGCCGCCGCGGTATGATCTATCACCTTGCGGTTCATAACAAATTTCGCGGGCAGGGCATCGGCGCCATGCTTCTCACAGAAGTGGAGATGCGCCTGCAAGCAAAAGGCTGCCTCAAATGTTTAATGCACGTACTCAACGATAATACAGAAACCATCCAGTTCTATCAAAATCGCGGCTGGCGTATTGCAAAAGAAGACGTTGTTTTGGTAAAAGAATTTTACAACGTGCCGCCAGGATAACCGAACCAGAGTCGTGATTTTTGCCTAAAATATTTTCAAGAAAGTTTGGTAATTTATGCAACGAGCGGTAATGACTATTCGATTTGGGATTCTAACCATTTCCGACCGCTCCTCTCGCGGTGAAAGGGAAGATGCCTCCGGGCCTGAGCTCGCGCGCCTCATCCGCGCGCAACACTGGTCAATCGCCAGAGAGAAAATCCTCCCAGACGAAGAATTAGACATCCGCGCTACTTTGGTAGAGTGGACAGACAGCGGTGAAGTGGATGTGATTCTCACCACCGGAAGCACAGGCTTTGCCGCGCGGGATGTTGCCCCTGAAGCCACCCGCGCGGTCATCCAGAAAGATGCGCCCGGGTTGGCTGAAACCATGCGTGCGGAAAGTCTCAAGAAAACGCCACATGCCATGCTCTCTCGTGCGGTTGCCGGTATTCGTGGACGAACCCTGATCATCAATTTGCCGGGCAGTCCCAAGGGCGCAGTCGAAAATTTGCAAATAATACTGCCTGTTCTTCCTCACGCAGTTCAGCTTCTTAAAGATGATCCTTCTTCCGAATCATCCCACTGATAACTGCTCACTGGTTCCTATTTGCTGGACACTGCTCTAAACTCATTGGTATAATCCGCCCGCTCACCATGATGCCGCATAAATGTCTAAACTAAAATTTATATTTTTGACCATAATTTCCTTCACAAAATTTGGTTGCAGATGCAAAAGCGGTTAATAATCAAACATTCAAGGAAAATCTAAGTATGATCGATGTAAATGAACTTCGCAAAGGGGTCACATTTGAATTGGACGGCAATCTTTTAAAAGTATTGGATTACAGCCATAACAAAACCGGGCGAGGGAATGCCAATATCAAAGTCAAAGCCCGCAACTTGTTAACCGGCTCCACTATTGAACGTACATTCAGCTCCGGCCAGTCTGTGCAGGATGTCAGCCTTGACTTCGCAAATGTTTCATACATGTACAACGATGGCGACATGTACTATTTTATGGATAACCAGACCTTTGAACAGCCAGCCATCAAAAAGGAATCCCTTGGTGAAAGCGCCCTATACCTTAAGGAAGGCATGGAAGTCAAGCTGACTTTCTACAAAGGCGAAGCCATTGACGTGGAATTGCCCACCTCCGTGGATCTCAAAGTGGTTGAAGCTGAAATGGCGATTCGCGGCGATACGGCCACCGGCGTAACCAAGAAAGTCACCACAGAAAGCGGAGTTACCGTGCAATGTCCGAACTTCGTCAACATTGGGGACACCATTCGCGTAGATACTCGCACGGGCGAATACCTCACCCGGGTATAAATTGGTCTCATGAAAACTCCCGCCGGGCATGAATGCCCGCATTTCTATGGTGATTATTATCGTGGACGCAATGTTGAAGAATGCCGTTTGCTGCAGGTACAGGGACAAAACTGGTCCCGCGACCTATGCAAAACCTGCCCTGTGCCTAATATTGCGCGAGCCAATTCCTGCCAGCATATGAAATTGAAGGTTGTGGTGGCAAGGCCGATCACAGCCATTTTTCAACGCCGAGTGCAGGTCAGCGCGTTTTGCGAAAAATCGAAACAGGATGTTTCAGAACCGCAGATAGGGTGTGGAGAATGTCACGCCCTGCCATTCACATTTGAAATAAAAGAATAAAATCCAGACTCCGGGGGAGTCGAAAAAAATATGAAGCTAACACTCCTGCTTGATCTTGACGACACATTGCTTAACACAAATATGCATGCTTTTATCCCTGCGTATTTTCAGGCTCTATCCAGAGAACTTGCGCCATACATCGCTCCTGACCAGATGACTCGCGCTTTGCTTTCTGGCACCTGCCAGATGAATGAAAGTATTGATTTTTCCCACAGTCTGCAGGAAGTCTTCGACGCCGAATTTTATCCGCAGCAAAACATTTCCCGCAGTGATCTTGAACCTGCCATCGAGAATTTTTACGATAATATTTTTCCAAACCTCGCTGGGCTGACCTCGCAGATCCCAGAGGCAAGACGATTTGTAGATTGGGGCTTATCAAAAGGCTATCGGATTGCAATTGCCACGGACCCGCTTTTTCCTCGTAAAGCCACGCTTCATCGTTTGCGTTGGGCCGGTTTTGACCCACAGCAGTTTGAACTCATTTCAAGTTACGAAAATTTTCATTTTTCAAAAACACATCCTGCCTATTATGCTGAAATCCTAGCCCTGCTCGGCTGGCCGGTGGGGCCTGTGCTGATGGTTGGGAACGATATGGCACGCGACATCCTCCCCGCGAAAAAACTTGGGCTGGCTGCCTATCACGTAAATGCAGAACCCGCTTCAAGTTTTGGACCTGAGGCGGGGCCGTGCGGTACATTAGATGATCTGCGCCGCTGGCTGGAGATCACTGATCCCGCATTCTTAATACCATCCTTCAAATCAATAGACTCTGTAATGGGAATCATATCCGCAACTCCCGCCGCGTTGAATGGGTTGCTGAGTGGATTAGATCCTGCTTTATGGTCTCGCAAGCCAGCCTCGGACGATTGGTCTTTAACAGAACTTGTCTGCCATCTGCGGGATAGTGAACGTGAGATACATCAAATGCAGATCAAACTTTTCAAAGAACAACGAGAGCCTTTTATTCCGCGCCCGGATACGGCAGTGTGGGCGAGCCAGCGTGATTATTTGCATGAATGCGGCAGTTCTGCTTTGAAGGAATTTAACGATGCTAGACGTGAAACGCTTGCGCTGCTAATAAATATATCCCAGAAAGACTGGGAACGTAAAGCGCGTCATGCCATATTTGGTCCGACAAAATTTCTTGAAGTGATCAGTTTTATAGCAGACCACGACCGAATGCACATTCAACAAGCATGGACTACTTTGAGAAAAATGCAGGATTTAAGATCTATGTAGAATTGCGTATTTTAAGCGGAGCAGGTATTCTCAAACGCTGATTTGTAAGCCGCAGGTTAGAGAACTTGCTTCGGCGTAGAGTTTCGCGGAAGTACTAAGTTTTTTGCGTGTCTTCTTGCCTGTGCCAGTGTTACTATGGAAATGAGGGACAAATAAGTTTGTCCCTTATTTGTTATTTGGAACCACCTTGTACAAGGAGTATGAGAATAATGAGGAAACGTGTCGTCGTGACGGGTCTGGGTTGTGTAAGCCCGGTCGGAAATAATGTTAAAGATACCTGGAGTGCGCTATTGGCGGGGACATCCGGGGCGGCTCCTATCACAGCTTTTGATGCGAGCGCTCATAAAACAAGATTTGCGGCGGAAGTGAAAGGGTTTGACGCCGCGGCTTTGTTTGGGACACGCGACGCCCGCAAGATGGACCGCTTTACTCAATTCGCCACTGCGGCAACCCTGGAAGCCATGCAACATGCAAATTTCAAGATAGATGAATCGAATCGTGATCGCGTGGGTATCTTGATCGGCACCGGTATTGGCGGAATCATTACCCTGCTTGAACAGTATGATGTTTTACGCGAACGCGGACCTGAACGTGTCAGCCCATTCCTTATTCCGATGATGATTTCAGATAGCGCCGCGGGAAATATTGCCATTCGGGTTGGCGCACGCGGACCAAATTTGTCGTTGGCCACGGCTTGCGCGACCGGCACCAATTCGGTTGGGGAAGCGGCAGAAATGATTCGGCGTGGGTCGGCCGATGCCATGATCGCAGGAGGGTCAGAAGCCGCAATTACGGCAATTTCCATGGCGGGCATGAATGTCATGACGGCCTTGTCCACTCGCAATGATGACCCGCAAAGAGCTTCCCGCCCATTTGATAAAGATCGAGACGGTTTTTTGATGGGTGAAGGTTCAGCCATTTTGATTCTCGAGTCGCTTGAATATGCACAGGCGCGCGGGGCGAATATACTTTGTGAGTTTACAGGCTATGGCACAACGGATGACGCGCATCACATTTCTGCGCCTGCTGAAAATGGGGTGGGGGCGGCGATTTCCATGAGTCTGGCATTGGAAAATGCAGGATTTAAGCCAGCCGATATCAGTTATATTAATGCCCATGGGACTTCCACCTATTTAAACGATAAGAGCGAAACTGCCGC
>DATEDD010000049.1:0-7415 GCA_035286565.1 Anaerolineales bacterium | reverse complement strand
GCGGGTTTGCCCGATGGCGTGTTGAGCATCCTGCAGGGATTTGGCGAAGAAGCAGGCGCACCGTTGGCGAAGCACCCCGATGTGGGCGTGATCAGTTTCACTGGTTCGACGGAGGTGGGACGCATTATCCAACGTTCGGCGGGGGAACGCTTCGCGCGCATCTCCCTGGAACTGGGCGGGAAGAATCCCCTCGTAGTTTGTGACGACGCCGACTTGGAGAACGCCGCCAAGTGGGTGTTGCTCTCCGCGTTTAGCAATGCGGGACAACGTTGTGCTTCGACCAGCCGCATTATTGTGTTTGAGTCGGTGTATGAAAAGTTCCGCGACATGCTGGTGGAGAAGGCCAAGAAGTTGAAAGTCGGCACGGCGGACGATTGTGACTTTGGTCCGGTCATCAACGAAGGACAATTGCTGGGCATGGTCTCTGCTGTAGATAAAGCAAAGAAGAATGGCGCGACCATCCTTTGTGGCGGCGAGCGCATGACCGATGCCGAACATCGTGATGGTTATTACATGGCTCCGACGTTGATCGAGAACGTTGACCCGCATGACGAAATTTCAGAGTGTGAGTTATTTGGTCCCGTGGCGCTGTTGTTCCGCGCAAAAGACTTTGAACATGCGCTGGCAATGGCGAACGATACGCCTTATGGACTAACCGCCAGCATTCACACGCGCAGCATCCACCGCGCGACGCGGTTTTATGACAAGGTGCAAACGGGCGTGGCAGTGGTCAATGCCGGGACGCATGGTTCCGAGCCGCACATGCCTTTTGGCGGGCGCAAACTTTCAGGCAATGGTTCACGCGAACCGGGCACCGAGGCGCTTAATATCTATTCTGAATTGAAAGATGTCTATATCAACATAGACCCGACCCAAGTATGAGCAAATCCAACCCTTCGATCATTGCCTTGATTCCCGCGCGCTCCGGCTCGAAGCGGGTGCCGGGCAAGAATATCCATCCATTGGCGGGGCACCCGCTGATTGCCTACACCATCTGCGCGGCGAAGCAGGGTGGAATCTTTTCAGCTATTCTCGTCTCCACGGATTCGGAAGATTATGCTGATATTTCACGCCAGTACGGCGCGGAAGTCCCCTTCCTACGCCCCATAGATATTTCAGGTGATCTCTCGCTGGATATCGAGTGGATTGACTTCACCCTGCATAAACTTAAGGAAATGGGACGCGAGTACGATTGCTTCAGCATTCTGCGCCCTACCAGTCCCTTCCGTTTGCCAACGACCATCCAACGCGCGTGGAAGGAGTTCCAAACCGAGGAAGGTGTGGACTCGCTCCGCGCGGTGGAGAAGTGCAAGGAACACCCGGGCAAGATGTGGGTGGTGCGCGGAAAGCGCATGATGCCTTTGCTTCCCATCGGTCCGAAGGAACAACCCTGGCATAGCACGCCATATCAGGTATTGCCTGAGGTGTATTCGCAGAATGCCAGCCTTGAAATGGCGTGGTCACGGGTTGTGTTCAACGGGCGGACAATTGCAGGAAATGTAGTCATGCCATTCTTTATGGAGGGCTGTGAAGGTTTCGATGTGAACCGTCCGTATGATTGGGAGTTGGCAGAACGTCTCGTCGCAAGGGGAGAGGCGGAACTGCCAAAGGTAGAGAAAATTTCATAGAGAAGAATCAGGCGCGGAGTGAGGCGTAGCGTCTATAAAGAGGAAAAATGGTTGAACTGAAATTAATTCCTGTCGAGGAATTCAATCGAGTTAGAAAGTCTTCGATTGATAAATACGAAAAACTGAAACTGTTTGCGGATATGTGCCGTGCGAACACACTCGTGGAAGTGAAGCGCGCAGGTTCTGGACATCTCGGCTCGAGCTTCAGTGCAATGGACATTGTGGTCTGGATGTACTACGAAGAGATGAACACGCTCAAGGTTGGCTTCGACAGTCCCAACCGCGATATTTATTTTTCCTCCAAGGGACATGATGTGCCGGGCTTGTATGCGGTACTGCATTCGCTCGGTGAAATTTCCGATGAAAAATTATTGTTGCTGCGCCGCCTGGGTGGTTTGAATGGTCATCCTGATATCAGCAACCGCGGCATCGAAGCGAATTCCGGTTCGCTCGGCATGGGCATCTCCAAGGGACGCGGCATGGCATGGGCGAAGAAACATTTGGGACATGCTGGGCGTGTGTATGTGATGACCGGCGACGGCGAGTTGCAGGAAGGTCAGAACTTTGAGGCTTTGCAAGTAACCGCGCATCAAAAAATATTTAACCTGACCGTGATCGTGGATAACAATAAAGTGCAGTCTGATAAACCTGTTTCTGAGATCATCAGTCTGGGTGACTTGGCCCAAAAATTCAAGTCCTTTGGCTGGCATGTTGCCAAATGTGATGGGCACGATTTTCAACAATTGGAACGTGTTATTTCCGAAGCGAAACAAGTGCAGGGACGCCCGCAGGTCATCATTGCTGATACGATCAAGGGGCGCGGCGTTTCATTTATGGAACATCCAACTGCTCTTGAAATGGGGAAGGGACTCTACCCCTGGCATTCCGGCGCGCCTGATGATGCTTCCTTTGAAGCAGGATATAAAGAATTGATTGAACGCATCAACGCCGGGTTGGGTCGATTGGGATTAGACCCCCTTGAATTAAAGAAAATAGCTCCTGAAGCGAAAGCCCCGATTGCTTCCATGCTGGCTGGAGAGCCTCTCAGTCAGGCGGCGCAGGAACGCTTATCTTTAAAGCCAACGGATGAATATGTCTCCCGCGCTTACGGGCAGGCTTTGGTTGAGCTGGCCGCCAAGCGCAAGGATATTATTGTGCTGGATGCCGACCTGTCCTCCGATTGTAAAATACGCGATTTTGAAAACACGTATCCTGACCGCTTCATCGAAAACGGAATTGCCGAGCAGGATATGGTCTCCATGGCTGGCGGTCTGGCGCGCGCGGGACTCTTGCCGGTGGTTAATTCCTTCGCAAGTTTTCTGGCATCACGCGCCAATGAGCAGATCTATAACAACGCCAGCGAAAAAACGAAAATTATTTATGCATTGCATTATGCAGGCCTGATTCCCGCCGGACCTGGGAAGTCACACCAAAGTTTGCGCGACATCTCGCTTTTTTCCGCCCTGCCTAATTGCATTGTGTTACAACCCTGTAATGCCGATGAAACGTATATGGCTTTGGAATATTGTGTGAATCAAACCGATGATAACTCCGCCATCCGTTTGATTATAGGACCTTCACCGCGTCGGATTCAACTGCCAACTGGTTACCGGTTTACCCCGGGGCAGGGTGCCACGCTGACAGAGGGCAAAGACGCACTCATGTTCGCGTATGGACCCGTGATGCTGCATGAGGCTCTCCTAGCAAGTGAACTGCTTGCTGAACGAGGATACGGATTGAAAATCATCAGCATGCCCTGGTTGAATCGTGTTGATATGGCCTGGTTATCTGAGACGCTCAAACCATATGCCAACCTGTTTGTGCTGGAAGATCATCACCCCGCCGGCGGATTAATGGATCACTTGCTGACTGTCTGCTCTGAAAAGAGCCTGTTGCATGGAAAGCAAATGATTAAGTTTGCAGTGGAAGGTTTCCCGGCCTGTGGCACGCCGCAACAGGCGCTTGCATTTCATGAATTGGATGGCTTGTCATTATCCAAGCGTGTGATGAAGTATTGTGGTTAATTTAATGTCTGAAATCAAAATTGGAATACCCCTGCACGGTAAGATGGCAGCGCGCGCTTTCCATCAACCATCCTTTCGTGTGCGATTGTTGGAGGGTGGATTCAGACCGCTGTATTTTCTCAGCCCGCATTATTTTCGTTCTTTTGAATTCAATCCCGAACAGTATTTTGAGCTGCAAGTGGAACAGTACGATGCGCAATATAAAAAGTACTTCCTTTTACAGCAATTGAAAATGCTGCGTCGTTTTATGGTTGTAACTGAAACAACTGACCTGCGTTTCCGCGAAACCATTGAAAGCAAACTGTTTGACGCGACTCTTTTGGGAATGTCCGGACAATTGGCATTTGTCAACTTTGTCCGCCGAGTCCCTGGCATGGGACGTTTTCTGGCGTGGTTTGAACAACAGTTTTACGCCACTCACGCGCACGATAAAGTATTCAGGGAGCAGGAGATTTCCTGCGTACTAACGCCCGGTATGGGGAATTTTGGTTTTTGGAACGAAGGCAGTTTTGCACTTGAGGCTCAGCGTATGGGACTTCCCGCCTTTGCCGCCATTACAAATTACGATAACATCGTAAACATGGGCTTTCGAGGATTCAGTCCCGCCTGTCTCGCTGTTTGGAGCAAGCAAATGGCAGACGAGGTCATAAAACTACACAGGTATCCGGCCAATAAACTTGAAATTACCGGTCCTGTGCAATATGACCGCTTCATTATGCCCCTCCCTAAAAGCCGTGAAGACTTCCTGAAATCCCTGAACCTGGATCCGGCAAAGAAGACCATCCTGTTTGCGGGCGGGGTCAACATTAACCATTATTTCGACATGTATCGAATCTTTGTCGGGCAGAAGGAAAAGATATGGAGAGAACCATTCAATTTTGTTGTTCGTCCATATCCGCATGGAAAATTGTTTGAAGCGCCTGCCTGGGAGGTGCTTGAAAAACTGTTTAGGGAGGCGGGCGCGTATATTTCCGATCCCGGTTCCATCGACGCTGCCGGCGACCGTACCGCTGAACTCCGTATGGACCTTGCCTTTGATGAAGGTCCCGATGAATTAAATTACCTTCTTCGCTACAGCGATGTGATGGTTAATTACTTTTCCACCATCGGGCTGGAAGCCGCAATTTGCGACCTGCCCACCATCCACATTGGTTTTGACCCTTATAAGTTTGGCTTGCGTTTCACTGTCACCACGGGGTTCCTTCAGCGGCAGACCCATAACCGCAGACCGCTGCGTCTTGCCGCCGCCCGCGTGGCAAAAAACGAAAAGGATATTTTCAAGTATCTCGATGATTATCTTGCCAATCGTGCGCTCGAGCGTGAAGCCCGTCTCGCCTATGCCGAATCCGAATGCGGCAAGCTGGATGGGGAATCTGGCTTGCGCCTTGTGAACATGATCAAGAGCAGGTTGTAGGAACATGCTGAAGAAAAAAATTATCCCCGCAAATTCCAACTTTTGGAAAAATAATTACGTCACTTATCGGCGTTTATGGCTGGATGCCTGCCTGAACGCGTTTTCTGATGAGATGATCGGAACCGTGATAGATCTTGGCGGCAAGCGTGGAAATAAACGCGGTTCGTTCCAGCCTCCCGAACATCAGGCAAATGCCTGGTGGTATGTCAATTTGGATCATAATACAAGTCCCAATATTTTCGCTGATGTAACCAAAACTCCGCTTGTGGAAAAATGCGTGGATCGTATTATTTGTACCGAAGTACTGGAGCATCTTCCCGATCCACAGGCTTGTGTGGATGAAGTTTATCGCCTCTTACGTAACGATGGAGTGGTCTTTGCTTCGACGCCTTTCTTTTACCCGGTTCATGCTGACCCTTACGATTTTCAGCGTTTCACCGAAGACGGGTTGCGTTATCTTTTCCGTGATTTCAGATCTGTGGAAATCCAACGCATGGGCGGATATGCAGGTGTGTTGGGTTTGCTGGTTGAACTTGGATTCATGGGACTGGAGGAAAATTCCTTTAAACAAAAGTTTCTTCGCTGGGTCATGAAGTGGATTTCCCGTTGGTTGATCCAGATCGATCTTGCTACTTTTGAAACAGAAAACCTTTTATGGCGAAAATTCACAACGGGTTATTTTGTTGTAGCTTTGCGATGAAGAATATCAGAGGAGATTATCATGAATAATGTTCAAATTGTTGCGAGTATGCTCATTCGAAATGAAGACATTTACATTGAAAAGGTGATCCGCAATATTGTGGATTTTTGTGACAAAATCATTGTCACCGACCATCAATCCAAAGACCAAACATTTGAGATTTGTCAACGACTTGCAGCCGAGTTCTCAAAGATTGAATTGCATATTATTCATGCTTTGGGAGAATCGTCTCAGGTATTAAGGCCTTTTTATGGCACGAATACCTGGGTGTTTGCGGTTGATGGAGATGAAATATTTGACCCTGCGGGGCTACAGGAAATGCGCTCGAAACTTTTAGCAGGGGAGTTTTCTGAGAGTTGGAATATTTTTGCCAACACACTACATTGCACGCAGCTGGACCTGAAAACCCAAAAAGCATGGGGGTATCTCGCTCCACCTGCGCGGGCAGGGGCGCGCCTTTATAATTTTTCCATTATCGATGACTGGCAGGATTATGGGGAAAGGTTGTTGGGTAGCAACATTATCTTCAAGGAAGGATATCATTTGGGTTTGCGGAGATACTTGCATACGGAACTGGATTGGGACACTTCTTATTTTCGGTATATCCATACTTCCTTTCTGCCAAGAAGTTCCATGGATAAACATGCTTTGGTGAATACCCGCTTAAATGCAGACGAAGTTGGTAAGATTAATAACCAGACAAATCCGATTCTGAAATTACATCGCTGGCTGAAAACTCATTTCTCTCATTTTATGGGAAAGGATTGGAAGAATCAAAAATACCGCCAGGGACCATTGGTTGAAAAGGATGCATCCCCCTTTTTTTATAATCGTACTCTGAGAAAAAGAAACACAAAGAGTGAATCTACATGAGTGATCAAAAAGTGAATCGTGATGATAACCGGCAGGTTGAAAGCGGGCGGCTTGTCTATTACAACAAAAAAGCGGATATAGGGTTTTGGGAAGATGTCTGGTCTAGAGATATGGGACTGGAATATTACAAACCTTTCCAATCCGGTAAGTTGTATACCTTTGAAAAAATATTTAGCCGTCACCTTCCTAAAAAAGGGAGGATTCTTGAAGCCGGTTGCGGAACAGCTCAGTTAGTCGTTGCTTTGAATGCAAGAGGATATGATTGCATAGGCTTAGACTTTGCCACTCAAGCTTTGGGAAAGGCGCAAGAATTGGCAGGACCGTTGAAATTATTTTCCAGTGATCTTACTGCTTTGAGCCTTGCGGATACCTCGTTTGATGCGATCATCTCGATTGGAGTTGTAGAGCATCGACGTGAAGGACCAGAGCCTTTCCTTGTTGAAAAATATCGTATTCTAAAAGATGGCGGTACGTTGTTGATCTCTGTGCCTTACTTTAATTCATTACGGTTGGGGCGTGCCGCTCGTGGGGCGTATCAGGATGATGTAAGCGGGCTTGATTTTTATCAGTACGCATTTTCCCGCGAGGAATTTTGTCGTTTCCTTGAAAATTCAGGATTTGAAGTTGAAACCACTTATTCTTACGCCCACCAAAATACGCTCACGCAGGAACTGCACTGGCTGAATAAATCACCCGAATTTATGAAAAAATTGATTTTACGAATAAGTAAATATGTACCCTATGTCAATTCGGACCTCGGCCATATGTTGATGGTG
>DATEDD010000048.1:0-2200 GCA_035286565.1 Anaerolineales bacterium | reverse complement strand
TCGACGCGGATGCGATTTCGCCTTCATCTTTTTGGATTGCACGCGCCAGCAAAGCCTTCACATGCGACTGCAATTCGATGGGGTGTGTGGGTTTGGTAAGGTAATCATCCACGCCAACTTCAAAGCCCGTCACTTTATCATCCAATTGAGTCTTGGCGGTAAACATCAAAATCGGAATGTTTACGGTCGCGGGATTTTTTCGCAAACGACGCGTAACTTCATAGCCATCCATATCCGGCATCATCACATCCAACAGGATCAGATCCGGGCGCTCTTCCAATGCCTTTGTCAAACCTTGCGTACCGTTCGCCGCCGCACTAATCTCATAGCCTTGTCGTTGCAACATTAATCCAACAAGTCTTAGTGTGTCTTTATCATCGTCAATGATCAAGATTTTTTCAGCCATTTTCGCCTCTGCTAAACAAATACAGTCCAGCACATCAATTATAACGGACAAGTTCCCATATTTCACCTTCAACCCTATGCTATAATACAGTTGCAAGGGAAAAGTTCCCTTGTCTTTTCGGGGATGATCGGCTTCGACGGGAGAGGCTGGTTCCGGAATGCGAGCCGAGCGTGCGCCGAACTCGTAAACTCAGCGCAAACTTTAAGTGCCAATCGCACTTCATACGCCGCTATGCCCCTCGCCGCCTAGGTGAGATCGTAACGGATGACATCCTCGGATGTCACGTCCGCCGGCACCGTCCTCCACCGGGTGACGGATCGGGCGAAACAAAGGTTGAGTGCCGCTCCTGATTCTGCTAACTGAGCGAAAGACAAGCAGATGGCTGTAGGGTTACCTGCCCGCCGAGATCCCTACAGTGACTAAATTCGGCAGGCTACGCTCGTAGAGTTCCGAGGGTCGAATCTTTCGGACGCGGGTTCAATTCCCGCCATCTCCACAAGACTTAGACCAGCAACTGTACTGCTGGTCTAAGTTTATTAAATGGAAAAAACATGAATAAACTTATTTTAATTGGTTGTCTCACCGTCACGGTTGCCTGCCAAAGCGCCGCACTTCCAGTAGAATCCGCACCCAGAGCGGTGACTCTGACTCCGCCTGCGCCTGCCACTGCGACATTGGTAGGCTCCGCGACCCCCACAGCATCCCCTCCTCCGCTCTACTTCACAGAAGAATTCGACACCGCCTCATCTTTCTGGGAATTCTTCCAAACCGGTGGAATGGATACCCCACCACTGACTTCCTTTGAAAACGGCATTCTCCGCATTGACATGCCAGCATCTGACACTTGGATTCTTGGAATCCATAACGCGCACACCTATTCAAATATCCTTCTCACAGCCAAATCGTCTGCATCGCCCACAGGCTCGATTGGCTTGGTCTGCCGTTATGACGGATCAAAAGGATGGTTTGAATTCAATATTGCCAGTGATGGAACATACAGTGTCTTAATTGGGCAATGGCTTGCGCCGGGGGTTGCACAATACAAACCGATTGACACCAACCAAACGCATCAACTAGAAGCAGGGAAGTTGGATTATGAATTTGGACTTTCCTGCCAGGATAACAGCCTGCTTTTATATGTAAATGGGAAGCTTCTGAAAAAATTGGATGTTGAACGCTTTGAACTCACACAGGGCAATATCGGCATCGCGGCAGCCTCTTTCAGCGAAACTCCAATGTATGCATTCTTTGAATGGTTTAAGGTTGAAGAACCATAATATGATTCTCTCCGCAACCTAGGCAGTTTATTGATTAAAAACCTACGTTCCGTTAACAGGATTCTTGCACAACTCGCTTAAGATTCACCTATTGAAAATCATCAGCAAGGAGTACTAAAATGGGAAAAATTATTGGCATTGATCTCGGCACCACTAACAGTGTTGTCGCTGTTATGGAAGGCGGCACACCCACCGTCATCACAACAGCAGAAGGCGGACGCCTCCTTCCATCCATTGTTGCGTTCAACAAGAACGGTGAACGCATGGTCGGGCAAACCGCTAAACGGCAGGGCGTTATAAATTCAGACAATACTGTTTATTCCATTAAACGATTTATGGGACGGCACTTCGAAGAGACCAGTGTCGAGCGCGGCATGGTTCCATTTAAAGTGATCGAAGGATCATCCAATGACGTGCGCGTCAAAATCCCTGTTACAGGGAAAGAATACTCTCCGCAAGAGATCAGCGCGATGATATTGGGCAAGCTCAAAACTGATGCTGAAGCATATTTGGGGCA
>DATEDD010000047.1:0-2666 GCA_035286565.1 Anaerolineales bacterium | reverse complement strand
GCCAACTCTACAAACCTCACCAAAATTTCCATCCCTTTTTTCACCGGATCGATATCAATATATTCATTCGTTGTATGCGCGCCGCCTCCGGTTGTAATTCCCATAACAATAGCGGGAATATTTTGGCTCAATGGAATATTCGCGTCGGTTGAGCCTGTTGTAAGGATTACATCTACAACCTGTTCTTGCGAACACTTAATTGCCAATTGCACGAATTCATGCTTTTCCGAAATTCCACCCGCAGGTCTTTCACCGATGGCCTCCGTCATGATCTTCACACCTGCGCGGCTTGCATGAGTGATCAACTCTTCCACTTGATGCACCAGTCTCGCCAGCGTTTTTGGATCTTCCGAGCGCAGGTCTAATTCACATTTTGCTTCCGAGGCCAGCACATTGACACCCGTGCCTCCGCCCATCGTGCCTACGTTCATCGTTGTGCGAGGTTCGCGCGGCAATCGGATCGCGGTCAATTTTGTGATCAATGAGGCAAGTTCATGGACTGCCGAAGGCTGGCCATAATCAGACCATGAATGTCCGCCCGCAGTTTTTGCAGTAATGCGATACCTCTTCACGCCAATTGCGCGATGATAGACATGCCCAAGCGCAAGCCCTTCCAGCACGAGGTAACCAAGCACATGAGTACCAAACCGTTCCACCACAGCCCGCATCCCTCGCAGGTCACCGAGCCCCTCCTCCCCAACATTTGCCACAAACCAGACGTCATTTTGTAACGTGATTTTCCTCTCACGCAAGGAACAGATGATTCCAAACAAGGCCGCAACACCGAGTGAATTATCGCCGATGCCGGGTGCGATGATTTTTTTCGCTTCCTTCTTAATCTGCAAGTTGACAGTGGCAGGAAAGACGGTATCCAAATGAGCAGATACGATCAAAGCCTTCGCCTTTTTCTGTTTCCCCGGCAATCGCGCGAAGACATTTCCCAATGAATCCACTGAAACATCCTTTAGTTTTTCCTTGATAAAAAGTTCGCGCACAAATTCACCCCGCTCTCCCTCCGCAAAAGTTGGCGCGGGGATTTGCTGTATTTGGATGGCAAGGTCAATGATTTGGGTTGGAAGATTATTCATGGGTGTAAGTATACAGGTAGACAAGTAGACGGGTAGACAAGGAATACGCGTTGAACTTTAAACATTAAATGTTGAAAGTTCCACTTCATCCTTCATCCTTTATATCTCCCGTGCCATTTCTTTTAATGTATGCAAACGCGCTTCAGCCAGTCCGGGCAGAACTTCCAGCGGATAAAATGGGCCGCTGCCTTCGATCTTCAATGAAGCAGAAACACTTCCATGTATTGCCGCCATGAGAGGGTCGTTTGTCTTCTGAAAGCCAGCCAGGTAGCCACCGCAAAACGCATCTCCTGCACCGGTCGGGTCTGCCAGACGCGAAGAGTAGGCAGGAACTTCGTAACGATGATTTCCTGCGGCATCATATACCAATTGACCAAGAGCGCCGCGTTTTATGACAATGATCTGCGGCCCATACTGACTGACCTGCTGCGCCATCTCCCACAAGTCATTGGTCTCACCCCAAAAGAGCGCACGCATTTCATCTTCTGAGGGTTGAAAGACTGTAACCCCTTGCAATACCAATCGCAGGTCGCGCCAAAAGCTAGTGGTCATATAACCGGGAGCAGGGTCCAGGCTGACGGTCTGATTTGAGCCGCCTTTAAAGAGGTTGACCATCTGGCTCTGGCTGACAAAATCAAAGGGGCAGAGATGCACATGGCGGACATCCCGAAAATATTTTGGCACATCCAGCGCAGCCGGAGAGGCGGCATCTGGTTCACGCGGGTCTTTGCGCGCTTCATCCACAGGGAGATAGCCAAGCAAGGCTTTTGGAAAAGGCAATTGGCGGCGCGCAAAATGAGTAACTGCATTGGATTGACTACGCTCATTTGAATCCGTATAGGCAATGAAACTGCGCAAATCAATGTTTTGTGATCCATGCAGTGTGATAATGCCGCGAATATCAAAACCGCGTTTTTCGAGGTCACGCAGCCAGGCCTGTGGATAGTCCTCACTGACACGCCCAAGCAAACCTGCATTCGCGTTCGCGTCCCAAACCGCAAGCCCGCCTGCGGCATACAGCAAATTACCCCCGGGCGAATCGATCAGTGGGTTGCCCGATGGAGGCAGGATATATTCGCGGGTGAGCTTGCCGGCGATGACAAATGTTGGACTCATCATTTTCCCAAGTATATAAGGTGACAGTCACTTTGCCCACTCCGCTTCGTTTTGGTATGCTCGGCAAAAGTGACTGTCACCTTTTTCTCATCCATGCCGGTTTTTGCGCGGCAACCTTTTGATAAATGGAACAATTTTTTTGATGAGCGCCCGGTAAATAACCCGTAGATATGAGAAACTCATTGACGATCTCACTGCCAGTGAAGACGAAGGTTTTCTTGAAAATTTTTGACCAATCATCTTTTGTTAATGGGTGATTCGCGTCCAGCCAGCCTTTAAAGGAGCCGTATTCTTTTCTGAGTTCAAGTATCGTCTGCGCGTTGACAATGGCCGCATTGACTTTTAAGCGATTGCGGATAATACCCGCATCTGCTAGCAATCTTGCACGATCTCGTTCGATGTAGTTCGCTATTTTCTCTATCTTAAATCCATCGTAGGCTTTATGGAAGTTTTCGGCCTTCT